>DFBD01000155.1:2734-5472 GCA_002367255.1 Rhodobacterales bacterium UBA3089
TGCAGTTGTATGTAAAAGTATGCAATGCGGTGCTTAAATCACATCACAGCTGAATGCCAGAAATCTGCCGTCTTGGTTGCCCGTGATCTTGCCCAAAGGCTTCGGATTATACCCCATGGTGCGCGCCATTCTAAGGAATGCCGGCGGCCCAAGAAACAGGCATTCCGTTGCACCTTCTTCTTTTAAAAATATATTACACTTTTCCAGAATGCTTCGCCCAACCCATAGATTATTTAGTGATGTAAATCTTGTGAGCTCCCATACGTTCGAGTCTACGGGGGGCTCTTGGGAACAAATTTCTGAAGGTAAGCCGGGCAGGTTTTCCAAGTAAGCATCTCTAATCATGTAGGAATATATGATCTTTCCGAAACTTTGGTTTTGGTCCGTCCGAACCAAACGCGCCCCACCAATGACTTTATCTTCTTCGTGGGCGATTATGTAAACAGACGTTAGCGTGTCGTATTGCTCGAACTCCATGGAATCCGCATGAAAAAGTGGCCAATCCATCTTGTCGACAAAGACTTCTTTACGAAGAAGAAGGAAACTTTTCACCAGATGCCAATGTGTGATATCCGCTGGAAACTTTAATACCGAAATTTGCATGTTCTTCCCCACGTTTGTTGTAACCTAAACCAGACATGGGGAACTTTCTATATCTATCCAAAGTAATCAACAATTATTCACAAACTTTTCTAAGGCCTGCTTTTTTGGCATATCAAGCGAGTGACAGATAGCGCGATATGTTTGTTTCCGAAAATTTACCCCTCGTTTTGCCATAAAAGTTGAACACGCTTGCGTGTTTTGGGTCTGTCATTTTCGGTGTCGTTTGGGCTTTGTTGAAAAATATCATTCGTTTTCAGGCAAAAATATGTCGCTGAAGGCTATTCATTTGGTTTTAGAAAGTTATGCTAGCCGTATGAAAAGAATTCAACAGTTAGCGAATTGCGGCCTTTGTGCAGCAATTGCCATTCAACATTTGAATGGACCAACACAATAGCTTTTTGAGCGACGCTAACAAGTAACAGCAATCACCATTAACCAACACGGAGAAATATCAATGAAAAAGCTACTTGCAACAGCAACGATCGCGCTCGGCCTATCGGCCGGCGGCGCTATGGCGTGGGAATGCGGCGATATCACTATGGCAGAATTCAACTGGGCATCAGGCGAGCTGATGGCCAACATCGACAAATTTATCCTCGAAGAAGGATATGGCTGTGATGTTAGTCTGGTCATCGGCGGCACTACCGCGATTTTCGCTTCGATGAACGAAAAAGGCACGCCACAGATTGCTGGTGAGCAATGGGTAAATGCGTTGCGCGAACTACTGGACCCAGCGATTGCCGAAGGTCGTTTGCATGCCGTTAATAGTGCTCCGATTATGGGGCTGGGCGAAGGCTGGTGGATTCCGCCATACACTGCGGCAGCACATCCAGAGCTTAAAACAGTTCTCGACTGGATCGAACATCCTGAATTGTTCCCGTCTGCTGAAGATCCATCCAAAGGTGCCTTTGTTGGCTGTCCTGCCGGTTGGGGTTGTCAGCACGTGAACCTTAACCTGTTCGAAGCTTTCGACATGGAAGCAAAAGGTTGGGTTCTGATCGATCCGGGTTCGGCCGCTGGTCTTGACGGCTCGATCGCTAAAGCGAATGAGCGTGAAGAAAACTGGCTTGGCTACTACTGGTCGCCAACTTCGATCATCGGTAAATACAACATGCAAGCTGTTCCGTGGGGCGTAGACTTTGCCGGTAACGAAAACTGGGATACTTGTATTTCTCAGGAAGAATGTTCCGACCCACAGCAAACTTCGTGGATCCAGTCAGAAGTGTTCACTATCGTAACTGACGAGTTCATGCAGTCCGGTGGTGAAATCAACGACTACCTTGCAGCACGTGTATTCACGAGCGAATCAATGGGTGCAATGCTGGTATACATGGCTGATGAACAGGCCGCAGGCGAAGATGCCGCGATTGAGTTCCTGATCCAGTACGAAGATCTATGGACTACATGGGTATCCGACGAAGTTGCCGCTAAAGTTAAGGCCGCACTCTAGTTTTTTGTTGCTTAACAATTGAGCCCGCCAGCGTCTGTTGGCGGGCTTTTTATGAAAAAATTTCAGGGAAGACACTTATGAGCATTTTTACCGAGTTTCCAGAAATGGGCCGGACAGACTTGCGAGACCTTAAGAAAGGTGTCGACGAAGCATTCCGCATGTTCACCCGCGAACACGGTGAAGCCATTGAGAACTTCTTCTTTCCGCTTTTGAAATTTCTAGCATGGTTTGAACGCCTTATCGTAGGGACGCCATGGCCACTAATGATCCTTATTCTATGTGCGCTTGTCTATGCAGGTAGCCGAAGCTGGGGGCTTACCATCGGCACTATGCTAACACTTTTGGTAATCGGTTATCTCGGCATGTGGGAAGATACAATGTTCACGATTGCCCTGATTTCCGTCTCGACGATGATTTGCATTCTGATTGGTATTCCGCTTGGTATTCTGATGTCGAAATCCGATCGAACGCAGGCGGTAATCACACCGATTCTTGATATTATGCAAACGATCCCAAGCTTTGTTTATCTTATCCCAATCCTGATGCTTTTGGGCATCGGCAAAGTTCCTGGCCTGATTGCGGTGTGCATCTACGCGATTCCGCCAGTGGTCCGACTGACAAACCTTGGTATCCGGCTGGTCGATCGCGATGTCTTGGAAGCCGCCGATGCATTCGGAGCTTCGCC
>DFBD01000155.1:5546-6491 GCA_002367255.1 Rhodobacterales bacterium UBA3089
GTGAACAACCAGTATTTGGCACTTGGTATGATGAACGGTCTGGCGATTGTGGCGATTGCCATTGTGTTCGACCGTGTCTCGCAAAAATATGGTAAACGCTTGCAGAAGCACTCGGAGGTGATCCATGGCTGATAACAGCATTGAAATTCGCAATCTTTACAAGATCTTCGGGGCGAATGGTGAAAAGTATGTAGAGGCTGTTGCCAACGGTATGTCCAAAGACGAACTGAACGCTAAACACGGGCATGTTTTGGGGTTGAAAGACATCAACATCAGTATGCCGCAGGCAAAAATCCAGGTTATCATGGGCTTGTCCGGTTCGGGTAAATCCACCCTCATCCGTCACATCAACCGCTTGATTGAACCCACTGTGGGCGAGGTGATTTATCAAGGCGAAGATGTGTGCAAAATGTCGGAGTCCGACCTGCGCGAATTCCGCCGCCACAAAACCGCGATGGTATTCCAGAAGTTCGCCCTGCTGCCGCACCGGACCGTGATTAACAACACGTTGTTCGGCCTGGAATTACAAGGCGTCGACAAGAAAGATTCCGAAGAACGCGCACGGCATTGGCTGAAACGTGTGGGGCTTGATGGCTATGAAGACCGTTACCCCAACGAGCTTTCAGGCGGTATGCAGCAGCGCGTTGGCCTTGCCCGTGCGTTAACCAATGACGCGGATATCCTGCTGATGGACGAGGCGTTCTCGGCACTTGATCCGCTGATCCGCAACGATATGCAAGGCATCCTGCTTGAGCTGCAAGAAGAGCTGCACAAAACCATCGTCTTCATCACCCACGACCTCGACGAGGCCTTGCGCCTTGGTGATCGCATCGCAATTCTACGGGACGGTGCGGTTATCCAGCAAGGCACAGGGCAGGAGATTGTTCTTAAACCTGCGGATGCCTATATCTCGGATTTCGTGAAAGAGGTGAACCGTGGGCGTGT
>DFBD01000155.1:6594-11095 GCA_002367255.1 Rhodobacterales bacterium UBA3089
GAAACAACGGCGAATGTTGTCGATGGAAGCGGGGTATCCATTGGGGCTATCACGATGAAATCCACAATTGAAGCCATGGTGACCCCCGCGACGCACTGAACTTTCTATAACCCCTTGCGGCCAGACGATATATGCCGGACACTTTACATGTCTGTGCCGCAAGGAGTGCCTAAATGACCCGCGATAAACGATACGATATCCTGTTCGAACCCGTAAAAATCGGCCCGATCACAACAAAGAACCGGTTTTATCAAGTGCCGCACTGTAACGGCATGGGGCACCGTTTTCCCAAAGCCATGGCAGCAATGCGCGGCATGAAAGCGGCTGGTGGCTGGGGTGTGGTTTGTACGGAAGAATGCGAAATCCACCCCACCAGCGATTTGTCCCCTGCGGTCGAGATGCGCTTGTGGGATGATAGCGATATTCCTACGCATCGGTTGATGACGGAATCGGTGCATGAAAACGGTGGTTTGGCCGGCATTCAACTTGTTCACAACGGTGCGAATGTTCCGAATTATTTCAGCCGTATGCCCCCCCTCGCGCCCAGCGATATGGCCACAACTTATCGCCATCCGTTGCAGGCACGCGGGATGGACAAACAAGACATCCGCGACCTGCGCCGTTGGCATCGGGATGCGGCCTTGCGGGCAAAGAACGCCGGATACGACATCGTTTATGTCTATGCGGGCCACAATATGACCCTGCTGATGCATTATCTTTTGTCACGCTACAACAAACGCACGGACGAATATGGCGGCAGCCTTGAAAACCGTGTGCGTCTTGTTCGTGAAATTCTGGAAGACACAAAAGAGGCCGTCGGTGACACCTGCGCCATCGCATTCCGTTTCGCCGTGGACGAACTGATGGGCGAGGATGGAATGCGCTGGAATGTCGAGGGTAAAGAGATCGTCGAGATGCTCTCGGACCTGCCGGACCTGTGGGATGTGAATATCGCGGGTTGGGAGAATGACTCGCTGCCCTCGCGTTTCGGGGCGGAAGGCGCGCAAGAAGAATATATCAAATTTGTTAAGCAAGCGACGAATAAACCCGTTGTCGGGGTAGGGCGGTTTACGTCACCCGACACAATGGTTTCGCAGGTGAAGCGCGGGGTATTGGATTTGATCGGCGCGGCGCGACCATCCATTGCCGACCCGTTTCTGCCCAACAAAATTGCCGAGGGGCGGGCGGATGAAATTCGTGAATGTATTGGCTGCAACATTTGCGTGAGCGGGGATTTCACGTCTACGCCGTTTCGGTGTACCCAGAACCCGACGATCGCGGAAGAGTATCGCAAAGGCTGGCATCCAGAAATTATTTCACCAAAGAATAACGATGCTTCGGTGTTGGTTCTCGGTGGTGGCCCTGCGGGATTGGAGGCGACGCTGGCGCTATCCAAGCGCGGCTATGACGTGACTTTGGCTGAGGCTTTGGGCGAACTTGGCGGTCGGGTTTTGCTGGAATCCCGTATGCCGGGGCTTAGCGAATGGAGACGTGTGGCGGACCACCGGACCTATATGGTTGGCCAGAAACCTAACGTCGAAACCTATCTTAACAGTCGCTTAACGGCAGATCAGGTGCTAGAGTTCGGTTTTGACCATGTGCTTCTATCGACAGGCGCTTCATGGCGGAGCGACGGGATCGGGCGTTCTATCATTCATCCGTTGCAACCAACAACGGGCACCGCACTTGTCAGTGCGGATCACATTTTGAAGGGCGAGATGGTGGATGGAAAGATCGTCATTTTTGACGATGAACATTACTACATGGGCAGCATTATTGCCGAGCGTCTGCGCGATCTAGGCCATGAGGTCACGCTGGTTACACCTTCAACGATGGTTGCTGAATGGACGGAATACACGATGGAGCAGCACCGCATCCAGCAACGCCTGCTTGAAAAAGGCGTGGAGGTGATTTGTACACATTCCATCGCTGGTATTGGTGAAGGCGAAATCACTCTGGCCTGTGAATATACAGGCAAGGAGCGGCGCATCGCTGCGGATACGGTCATTCCAGTCACCACACGCAGCACAAGGAACGAAGTTTATGACGCCTTAATGGCACGATCGGATGCTTTTGCGGATACCGGAGTCAAATCGGTTACCCGTATCGCTGATTGCTATGCGCCCGGCACTATCGCGATGGCGGTTTACGCAGGGCATCAATACGCACAGGAACTGGAATGCGAGGTTGCAAATATCCCGTTCAAACGCGAGAACTATCAGCCCTAAACCACTTGTCCAGCGGCCCAGCCACTGGCCCAGGCCCACTGAAAGTTGTACCCGCCGAGCCAGCCTGTGACGTCGACGGCTTCGCCAATAAAGTATAGCCCGCGTTGGGTTTTCGCTTCCATAGTTTTGGAAGACAGCTCGTTTGTGTCGACGCCGCCAAGAGTAACCTCGGCTTTGGCGAAGCCTTCAGTGCCGTTTGGTGTGAATATCCAATTGGACAGTTTGCTTTCGATATTTTGCAGGATTTTATCGGATTGATTGGCCAATTCGCCATTTAAATTGATCCGTTCCGCAAGCGCTTGCGTCAATCTATCCGGCAGGTGCTGCCCTAAAACTGCGCGGAAATGTGAACGCGGGCGGGTGCGCTTTGCATCGGTCAACCAGCCCGCTGCTTGGTTCGGAAGGAAGTCTACCCCGATGCTTTGCCCATGTTTCCAGTAGGATGAAATCTGCAAAATTGCCGGGCCGGATAAACCTTTATGTGTAAACAGCGCCGCCTCGCGAAATTCAATTTTTCCGCAACGCACGATCGCATCGGTGGATACGCCGGAGAGGTCGCGGAACAGTTGTTCGTCGGCGCTTAACGTGAAGGGAACCAACGCAGGTGTAGGTTCCACGATCTTCAATCCGAATTGCCGTGCTACCTCATAAGCAAATGAAGTAGCCCCCATCTTCGGAATAGATGGTCCGCCGGTGGCGATAACCAGCGAAGGTGCGCGTGTAGTTTGTCCATTGCTTTTAACCAGATACTCATCATCCACCTGCCGGATTGCATCAATCTTATGGCCAAGTGCTATCTCGACATGTCCAGCCTCGCATTCCGACAATAACATCGCCAATATCTGTTTGGCCGAACCATCACAGAACAATTGCCCAAGTGTTTTCTCATGCCAGGCGATACCGTGTCGTTCGACCATTTCAAGGAAATTATAAGGCGTGTATCGGCTTAGCGCAGACTTGGCAAAATGCTTGTTGTTGGAAAGATAACACTCGGGTCGCGTATCGGTATTAGTGAAATTGCACCGTCCACCACCTGAAATCAGAATTTTCTTGCCGGCCTTCTCGGCATGATCCAACAGCAAAACCCGCCGCCCGCGCTGCCCTGCGCTCAAGGCGCACATAAGGCCGGCAGCGCCTGCACCTAGGATGATTGTGTCGTACGAGCTTTTCATGAACTTGTGCTAGGTTACGGCAGATTTGGTTTTGAATGCTTCGGTATCCCACAGGTCGTTCTTTAGAACGTTTTCGAGAATACTAACCGCTGTCAGCACGTCTGCCTCGTCAATATAAAGCGGTGTGAACCCGAAACGCATTGTGTCCGGCGCGCGAAAATCCCCGACGACGCCATGCGCGATCAATGCCTGCATCGCGGCGTAGCCTTCCGCAAACCGGAAGGAAACCTGCGAACCTCGCATCGCCCCGTCACGTGGCGTATCCAGGGTTAATTGCGGACACCGAGCCTCGACTTCTTTGATGAACAGGTCACAAAGCTCAATAGATTTGCCGCGCACATCGTCGATGTCGACCATGTCCCAAATATCGAGCGCAGCTTCCAGAACCGTAAGCGCAATTACGGGCGGGGTGCCGATGCGCATACGTTCGATACCACTGCCAGCTTTGTAATCCAGATCAAAGGCAAAAGGGGCCGCGTGCCCAAGCCAGCCTGACAGTGCAGGGCGCACCTTATCCGCGTGGCGTGGGGCTACGTAGATGAACGCTGGCGCACCGGGGCCGCCGTTGAGGTATTTATATGTGCAACCAATGGCGAAATCCGCGTTGCACCCTGACAAGTCCACTGGCAATGCGCCTGCGGAATGGGCTAAGTCCCATATCGTGATAACACCTGCCGCATGTGCCTTTTCGGTTAACCGCTTCATGTCGTGCTTACGCCCCGTGCGGTAATCGATTTCGGTTAACAGCAGCACGGCGACAGTGTCATCAATTGCTGCCTCGACCTCTTCGGGAGCTACTGTTCGCAATTCATGACCATCGTTTAACGAGCGGATCAGGCCGTCCGTCATATACAAATCCGTCGGGAAGTTGCCGTTGTCGGACAGTATGATCTTCCGCTCCGGGTTCATATCCAACGCCGAGGCAACCGCCTGATACACCTTGATTGACAAAGTATCCCCCATGACGACGCTGTTTTCCTCAGCTCCGATCAGTCGTGCGATACGATTGCCGACACGCGTGGGCTGTTGCATCCAGCCGGCCTTGTTCCAGCCGCCGATCAGCATCTCACCCCATTCATCCGTTATCATCCGGCTGATCCG
>DFBD01000206.1:0-504 GCA_002367255.1 Rhodobacterales bacterium UBA3089
GCCCCGCCGATTAAGGGCGTAAACCACCATCAGCACGATGAACGAGAATATCATCAGGCCACCCGCAAGCTGGTGCGCCTCGGCATACCGAAGGGTCTCGACGTGTTCGTAGATGGCGATGGAAATCACTTTGGTCTCGCCCGGAATGTTGCCACCGACCATCAGGACTACGCCGAATTCGCCGATGGTGTGGGTGAAGCTAAGGACGATTGCGGTCAGGAACCCACGCTTCGTCATCGGGACCGCAACCGTAAAGAATGCGTTAAGAGGGGAGGCGCGGAGCGTCGCCGCAGCCTCCATCGGGGCGCGACCTATGGTTTGGAACGCTGTTTGTAATGGTTGAACCATGAAGGGAAGGGAATAGAACATCGAGGCGAGGACAAGGCCGGTGAAAGAAAATGTTAACGTTTCGCCCGTAATTTCAACCCAGAAACGCCCGATGCTGGATGTCGGGCTGAGCAGGATCAGAAAGTAAAATCCGATGACGGTCGGCGGCAAGACGAT
>DFBD01000206.1:536-2913 GCA_002367255.1 Rhodobacterales bacterium UBA3089
AGCGGTGTTCCAAGCAGTAACAGAAAGAATGTCGTTGTTGATGCCAGTTGCACGGTTAACCACAGGGGGGAGAGGTCTGCCATCATTCGACCTCGTACCCATGTGCGCGGATGGTTTCTTTGGCGGTGTCGCTTTGCAGATATTCCACGAAGGCGAGGGCCGCCGCATTGTCTTGGGCATGCCGGGTTAACACAGCATTTTGGTGGATTGGCGAATACAAATCCGTCGGGATAACCCAATAACTGCCCGCTGCTGCATTCCGTGGGCTGATGGCATAGGCCAGTGCCACGATGCCAAGTTCGGCGTTGCCGCTGGCAACAAGGGCGTGGGTCTGTCCGATGTTTTCCCCCATGACGATCCGGTTTTGCAATTCTTCCAACAGGCCAAGGGCGATTAACACTTCTTTGGCTGCCACACCGTAGGGCGCAAGTTGCGGGTTGGCAATCGCGAGGCGGCGGTAAGGTTCTGTTAACGCCAGCAATCCGTCTTCACCGATGCGGTTTTCGTCCACGCTCCAAAGTGCGAGTTTACCTGTGGCGAAGGTGAACTGTGGCCCAAAGGTTCGCCCCTCTGCCACCAGACGGGCGGGGCGGGCTTGGTCGGCCGCCAAAAACACGTCAAACGGAGCGCCGTTAACGATTTGTGCATAGAGTTTACCAGTGGATCCGCTGACGATGGCCAGCTTGTGTTCTGTGGCGGCCTCGAAATCCGATTTCAGAACATCAATCACTTCGGAAAAATTCGTGGCAACAGCAACCAACGCAGTTTCAGCCATTGCGAATTGCGGTGCAAAGACGAAAGCCAGCGCACAGAATACATGTGTGATTTTTGCCTTGATTTTCATACCCGTCCTTGCGTGGTTTGCACAAGAAATTTAGGGGATGCACCTGTCAATCACAAGCGTAGACGACTGAAATTGCGATTGGGCTGTCGTTTTGTGACTAGGAGCAATAGATACTTGGTGTATGCTGCGTCGAAATAACTTTCGAGGTGTTGGGATGGCTCCGTTGGATCAGCGAAAAGGTGTTTGGAAATCGGGCAAAGGCAAGGGGCGGCGTACGCCCAAAGGCCGCCAGCTGGATGAAACTGCGTGGAAAGAGATCGAGCAATTGCTTGGTGTGCGACCGAGGCGTCGCGATCTGTTAATAGAACATTTACACCTTATTCAGGACAAATACGGCCACCTGTCTGCCGCACATTTGCGGGCCTTGGCCGAAGAAATGTCGCTTTCCATGGCCGAGGTTCACGAGGTCGCCAGTTTTTACGCCCATTTCGATATTGTTAAGGAAGGGCAGGCCGCGCCGCCTTCGTTAACAATTCGTGTATGCGATTCCCTGTCGTGCGAATTGGCAGGGGCCGAGAAACTATTGGCCGATCTTGGGGAAAAGTACGCGACCGGCGAGGTTCGCATCCTTCGCGCGCCTTGCATGGGCCGCTGCGATACCGCGCCGGTGTTGGAGTTGGGGCACAACCATATCGACCACGCGAACGTCGAAAAGGTGGAGGTCGCGATTGAAGACAAGGATTTCCATCCAACCATGCCCGACTACGAAACCGTTGAGCAGTATTACGAAAAAGGCGGGAGCAAGGTCTACTACCAAATGCTGGCGGGCAAGATCCCCGTTGAAGAAGTGCAAAAAACCATCGAAGCCTCGGGCCTTCGCGGGTTGGGCGGTGCGGGCTTTCCGACGGCGCGTAAGTGGGCGTTTGTTAGGGCGGAACAGGGGCCACGATATTTGGCAGTAAACGCTGACGAAGGAGAGCCCGGAACCTTTAAAGACCGCTATTATATGGAACGGTACCCTGCGCTATTTTTGGAAGGGGCACTTATCGCTTCGAAGGTTATTGATGCTGAAAAGTGTTACATTTACCTGCGGGACGAGTATCCGGCGGTGCGAAGGATATTGGAAATCGAGCTTGATAAGCTGGTGGCTGCTGGCGTCTTGCCCATGAACTTTATCGAACTGCGCCGTGGCGCTGGCGCATACATTTGCGGTGAAGAAAGTGCGATGATCGAGAGCATCGAAGGCAAGCGGGGCATCCCGCGCCATCGCCCGCCTTATGTTGCGCAAAACGGGATATTTGGACGCCCAACTTTGGTGCATAACGTCGAGACACTCGTATGGGTCGCGCGGGTCATGCGCGAAGGGCCTGAGATTTTGAGCGGCGTTGAGAAGAACGGGCGCAAGGGTCTGCGGTCCTACTCCGTGTCTGGTCGTGTGAAGGAACCGGGGGTTAAGCTGTTGCCTGCTGGCTCGACCATCACCGATATTATTGCGGCTTCGGGGGGGATGCTGGACGGGCACACGTTCAACGCCTACCAACCGGGCGGCCCGTCTTCGGGGTTGCTGCCAGCAAGTATCAACGATGTGCCGCT
>DFBD01000206.1:2969-13598 GCA_002367255.1 Rhodobacterales bacterium UBA3089
GCACTTAACATGTTGCGGTTCTTTGCGGCCGAAAGCTGTGGACAATGCACGCCATGCCGCGTTGGATGCGAAAAGGCGGTGCAGTTGATGCAGATTGGTAACTGGGACGATGGCCTGTTAACCGAGCTGTCCGAGACCATGATTGATGCGTCGATCTGTGGGCTGGGGCAGGCGGCGCCTAACCCCATCCTGTCGGTGTTGAAGTATTTCCCTGACGAAGTTTAGACACCCTGAACTTCGTCCATCACCCGCATGAAGTTGCCGCCGATGAATTTGGCGACGGCCTCTTCTGAATGACCACGTTGGAGCAACGCACCAACCACCAGTGGCATCTTGCGATAGGTTTCCAGAACTGGTTGATAGTTGGCATCCATATCTGAGCCAAGCGCGACGTGATCCTCGCCAACCAGATTAACCAGTTCTTCGATCCGGTCGATAAACCCTGCCAAAGTGTTAATACCGATACCTGCTGGCCATGCGCCGATATACCCACCGGATTGCGCAATCGATTTCGCCAGTTCTGTCGAGATAAACCGTGGATGTTCAAGCGCGGGCGTATTGATATGGCTGTGGGTGATTACGACCGGCTGGGCCGAAGCCGTAACGATCTGCGCGGCTGTCTTGGCCGAGGCATGCGCGGCATCAATCACGATCCCCGCCGCGTTCATTCCCGCGACGACTTCGTGCCCGAAATCCGTTAAGCCACGGTTAAGGTCTTCGCCTGTGGTGATGTCGCCAAGCGTATTATTGTGATAATGGATCAGGGTTATCATCCGCACGCCGTCGTCATAAACGGCTTGCAGGCGGTCGATGTCGTTTTCAAGGAAATCCGCCCCCTCCATCCCCAAAACTGCCGCTTGGCGACCCAGTGCATGGGCCGCGAGGATTTCTTCGGAGTTTCGCGCGATTGTAACAATCCGTGCGCCTTCAAGGTCGATAAGGTTCTCGATCTGGGTACGGTAGGCGGCCCAGCTTTCACCGTCCTCGAATTCGCGGGTGGCGCTTAGGCCGTTGTCGCCAGGTTCAAGCAGTGGAAAATCGGCGACGCCATTGAACACCGCACCCGCCATGCCACCTTTGTTCATATCGGCAATTGCCGTATTTTCGAATGTGCCCATCAGGCGGTATATGTTTAACTTCCAGTTAAGGTTGGCGCCCTCACGCACAAAGGTACGGCCGGGGTGCGCGTGGGAGTCAATCGCAGGATTGGCCTTCAGGAATGCGATTGCCCGATCCATTTCGGCGTCGCTTAAGGAAAATCCAACCTCGGGTGGTTGCGGTTTGAATTTGTAATATCCGCCTGCGGCCAGCACTGCTACGCCTGCAACCACACCACCAACTACCTTGCGCCGAGAAACCATAATTGTACCTTTTTGTATCAAAACTCCGGACTTGCGGCACTTTCTAGCTATAGTTGCGATATTTCAAGGGCACTTTTCCACGCACCGAGGCTTCCATCCTGCGGCCACCCGTATTAGGTGATGTAAGAACAACTTTCGGAGCACACATGTCCTTTTTCTCAAAGATGAAAGATCGCTTGACCAAATCCTCGTCAAAAATTGACGAAGGGTTACAGGCGATAGTCGAAGAAGAGGTTGAGGAAACCACCGAAGATTCTGAAGAGGCCCCCAAGGTTGGTATCGTTGGGCGAATGCTCGGTCGTGATGCTGGGCCAAAGCGCGTGCTTGATGATGCGATGCTGGAAAGCCTTGAGGAATTGTTAATCACCACCGACATGGGTGTCGAGACCGCGCTAAAGGTTTCCGCCAATATGGCCGAGGGGCGATTTGGCAAGAAGCTGGGCGTTGACGAGATTAAGGCGCTGCTGGCAGACGAGGTGAAGGCCATTCTGGAACCCGTCGCCCGCCCGATGCCGCTTTATGTGAAGAAACCGCAGGTGGTTCTGGTTGTCGGGGTCAATGGCTCGGGCAAGACCACGACGATCGGCAAGCTGGCCAGCCAGTTCGAAGCAGCCGGAAAATCTGTTGTGATTGCGGCTTGCGATACGTTTCGTGCGGCGGCAGTTGAACAGCTGCAAGTCTGGGGCGAGCGGGCAGGAGTACCGGTTTTGACTGCCCCCGAGGGGACCGATCCGGCAAGCCTTGCGTATGACGCCATGGTTCGGGCCGAGGCAGACGGGGCTGACCTGTTGATGATTGACACCGCCGGGCGATTGCAAAACCGTGCGGATCTGATGGAGGAGTTGGCAAAAATTGTCCGTGTGATCCGCAAGAAAGACCCGGATGCGCCGCATAACACTTTGTTAGTACTTGATGCCACAACGGGCCAGAACGCGCTGTCACAGGTGAAGGTGTTCACCGAGATTGCCGACGTTAGCGGTTTGGTAATGACAAAACTGGACGGTACTGCCAAGGGCGGCGTGCTGGTGGCACTGGCGGATAAATACGGCCTGCCGATCCACGCGATTGGGATTGGTGAAAGCATTGAAGACCTTCAAGCCTTCGACCCAGACGAATTCGCCCGCGCATTGACAGGGGCCACCTTGTGAGCGACTTTATCCTCTCGGTCGAGGGGACGGAATACGGCAAATGGCTGGCGATGATGTTGGCGCTTACTTCGGCGGTGGCGCACTCGGTTTTCGGGGCGCTACAAAAGGGACGGTATGACCCTTGGCTGATGCGCGGTGCGATTGATATCTTCTCTTTTCTGATCGCATTGCCGATTGCGCTGTTCGTATTTCCGATGCCCGAGCCACACGTTTGGCTGATCCTCGCAGGCGTTTGGGTAATCCACTTGATCTACAAGTATTTCATGGCCATGGCATATTCGCGCGGAGCCTACACCGTGGTTTACCCTGTCGTGCGCGGTACTGTTCCATTGGTAACAATTATCGCTGCCGGATTTGTTTTTGGCGAAACGTTCACACCCGTGCAATGGGGGGGCGTTTCGCTGCTATCCGGTGGGATTTTTGCACTAGCAGGTTGGAACCTTTATAAAACGGATGTGGGGCGGCATGTGCTGATATCAGCCCTCGGGTTCGCGTTTTTGACAGGCGTTATCGTTGCGATCTACACCACGTTTGATGCTGTGGGTGTGCGATCAACACCTGATCCGTTTACTTTCTTGTTCTGGTTCTTTGTGGTCGATGGCTGGGTCTTCCCAATCGTTTCATTCATACATTGGAAACGAATGGAAAACCCACCGGCCCCGGGGCCATTATTGCGTAAAGGTTTTGTCGGGGCGTTGGTTGCTTTCCTCAGCTTCGGCACTGTAATGCTGGCAACGCGACTGGACAAAGTTGGTGAGGCCGCCGTGCTGCGCGAAACATCGACCGTCTTCGCGGCCCTGATCGGCTGGTTGTTCTTGAAAGAAACGGTTGGCCCCGTACGAGCAGGTTTGATGGCCGTTATCGCGGCAGGGGCGGTAGTGGTGGAATTTGGCGGTTAGAGAGGCTAAGAGGCATTATGGAAAAGAAAAAAATACACCCGTTATTAAAGATGGCTCTGGAAATGGGCCCGATCATGATCTTCTTCATGGCGTATAAATTTTCGACTGTGCCGGATGGCGCGAGCGATGAAGAACGGCAGTTGGCCCAACTTCTGTTTGCCACGGGGATATTTATTCCTACGATTTTGATTTCGCTGGTTATCAGCTGGGTACTAACCCGCAGTTTGCCAAAAATGGCGGTGATGACAGCCGTTGTTGTGGTGGTGATGGGTGGCCTGACGCTGTGGCTGAAGGACGATACGTTCATCAAGATGAAGCCGACGATCCTTTATGCGTTATTCGCGGCAATACTTGGCTTTGGCCTGATGCGCGGGCAAAGTTATCTGCAATACGTGATGGAAGACTCTATGCCTTTGCAGCCCGAAGGCTGGACCATTTTCACCAAACGCTTCGCGCTGTTTTTCGTTGCTTTAGCAATCGTTAACGAGGTCGTCTGGCGTGGCTTTGGTACGGACGTCTGGGTGAACTTCAAAACCTTCGCGCTGCCGGTGGCCACATTTGTGTTTATCTTCAGCCAGATGGGCGTGTTCAGCAAATACGCGATTGAAGAAGACGAGAGTTAACCTTCAAGTGCCAAGGCATGGCTATACGCCCACAGCCTGCGGTATTAACTTGTACGGGGTTAGTCCTTGAATTTAGGCGCACGTTTCTCGAAATTGGCCATCACGGCTTCCATCTGGTTTTCACCACCCAGTACCGATTTTTGGGCAACGGATTCCGCCATTAACGTGTCAGCGCGATTGGCGTTCCAAGTGTCGGATATCAGGCGTTTGGAGGCGCGTGTGCCATCAGGGCTGCGCGCTGCAATCTGGGCGGCGAGTTCCAACGCACGGGTGACGGGATCGTCGGCCAGCTCGGTGACAAACCCCCAATCCAGCGCCTGCGTCGCATCAAATACCTCTGCCGTATAGGTCAGGCGGCGCACGATGTCCTGGCGGGCCACAGCAGGCATCAACGCCATACCGCCCATGTCGGGCACGAGCCCCCACTTGGCCTCCATGATAGAAAATCGGGTTTCAGGCGCGGCCACGCGGATGTCTGCACCCAGCATAATCTGGAAACCACCGCCAAAGGCAACACCGTGCAGCGCGGTGATTACCGGCATCGGCAGGTCGCGCCAGCCAGTTGCAACGTATTGGAACAGGTTTGCATCCCCATGAGATCGCGTCATGAAATCCATACTGTCGGGGTTTTGCAACATCGCCGCGAAGCTTTGGAAATCGAGACCGGCGCAAAACGCCTCGCCGTCACCAGATAACACAACTGCCCTAGTATTGCGGGCGCTCGATAACTGTTCGATAGTATCAGCAATAGCCTCAAGCATCGCCTGATCCAACGCATTCCGCTTGTCTGCGCGGCTCAGAACCACATGCGTGATCGGGCTGTTGTGTGTGACGGTTACGCGATCAGTCGACGACAAACAGGTTCTCCCATGCGCGGTCAATAAGCTCGGTGTTCATCTGGCGTTCAAGGCCTTCGTATTCGCAAATCGACAGGCTTTGGTCGATAAGGAAGGGGGCTTGATAGGATGCAAACTGATTGTCCACTGAGGGATATTTTGTGTTCAAAAGGTACTTCAAAACATTTTCGTCAGGGCGCAGTTTGTAGTGACGGCAGGTCTTGACGAAAATCTTGATGAAATCGTCGCGGCTTGGATTATCCACCTTGATCTTGTAATAAATACGCCGCAAAGCCGCGCCATCGAACATTTCGGTGGGGGCCATGTTGGTCGAAAAGATCACGAGTGTGTCAAACGGCACCATGAATTTCTGACCCGACTGCAAGGTCAAAATATCGAAGTGTTGTTCCATAGGAACAATCCAGCGGTTGATAAGGGCCTGCGGAGGTTCGGCCTGACGGCCAAGGTCATCCACGATAAACACGCCGCCCGTGGCCTTCAGCTGTAGCGGTGCCTGATAGGTACGCGATACAGGATTATAGATCAGATCAAGCATCGAGAGCGTTAGCTCACCACCAGTCATAACCGATGGGCGACGGCAAAGCGCGTAACGTTGATCGAAGGTTGGTCCAAGGCGACGAAGCGCGTTGGCGTCGAACTCTTCGGTTTTGGCCAGCGTGTGGATGATCGGGTCGTAAAGCGAAATTACCTGACCGGAGTATTCAAGGAACCGCGGCAGGAAGATATTATCCCCGAGCGCGTCACGAATGCCGTTGGAAATCGATGATTTCCCGTTCCCCGGAGGGCCAAAAAGTAACACGGATTTACCCGAGTTTACGGCGGGGCCGAGCTGATCCAACATGCCTTCGGGCATAACCAGATGCGAGAGGGATTGCTCCAAGTCTTCGCGCCGGATGTTAACATCCTTAACCTTTTGGCGTTCGGTCTGTTTCCAGAAATCCGCCAAAGGTACTGGCAAAGATCCGTAATACTCGGATTGTTGAAGTGCATCGAGGGCGCGTGCGCGGCCGGAGTCTGTCAACTGGTATCGAAGGGACGATGTGGTCGACGCACCGCGTGCACCAAGCGTTTCGATCAATCCACCTGCGCGGATTTCATCAATTAACTCTTGTGCGATTGGCACCGAAACCGACAGAGCCTCGGCGATATCGATGATGTCGCTAAGGTTACGCCGAAAAATTGTTTTCAACAGGATGCCGGTCATGAGAGTCATCTCAAGCCCAATCTCGGAGAGTTTTAACGGAACAGGGGGCTTAAAAGCCTCGTGTTGATGTCCATCCATAATGGTTTCTCCTTCGTGATCGAAAACCGTTCAAATTGATTTTAACGCGTATTATTGCTTTTACGCAATGCAGAGATGAAGGTTTCCTAGTTTGTGCTACTGTCAAGTTGTGGCGGGAGTAACATATCACTAGCGTCTAACATATCCGCCGGGGCGTCGAGCGTGGTAAATAATCCGACGACAGAGAGTTGATAGAATATCAACGCGGCACTCATTCCCAAGCCTAATGGGAAGTTCTTCTTTTTGGACGTTTTTTCGATACGCCAGGATTCCCAGTTGTCTGTGATCGGGTTCATGAAGCCGAGCTTCCCGACTATTTTGTGCAATATCACACCAAGGAGGGCGAACAACGATAGCTCAAACAGGAACACGGATATATGGGCGTGGTCGATAAACAAGGCCATGGCCGCTGCGAATTTGGCATCTCCGCCGCCAACTCCGCCTAGGGAAAACAGGGTGAAACCAATCACCAGTACGATAAACCCACCAAGTAAACGCCACAAGTATACATCAATTGGAAGCAGAATTGCGCCTGAAATCAGGAACGCTCCGGTCATTGTTAATACCAGAATGTTCGGAATTTTCATGAACTTCAGGTCACTCCACGCGGACCAAAGCGCAAAGGGCGCGGCCACTGCGAGGAAGATGTAGTTCGTATAAGTGATGTCCAAATTCATAGCGTTTCCAGAAGCGATACGGCTGGGGCGAAGTGCTGCGGGTGGATGTCGATTGCGTCGGCCAAAAGCCCGCGCGCAACGTCTACGTCGCCATTGTTAATTGCCTCACGCGCGAGGTTATAAAGCAAGATGGCACGCTCTTTATCGTTCACCGGAATGACGGGCAACTTGTAAACACCTTGTTTTCCCAAGGTTATTACAAGGTTGTTCTTAGCGGTGAACATCTTGGTATCAGCGGCAATGGCTTGCTTGAATAGTTTTTCGGCCTCTTTGTACTTGCCGCGATTAAGTTTGGAAATGCCCCAGTTGTTCAAAACCTGCGCGGGCCGTGTGGTTAGTCCACGGGCAATATCATAAAAATTATCGGCCTTTTCCCATTCCTTGTAGTGGTCGGCAACCAGTGCCTCAAGGAAATAGCGGTCGAAGGTTTCAACCGTTGGCGGGATGGCGTTAAGTTGTGCGCGCGCGTCTTCCCATGCGCCGTTACGAACGAGTGCATCCGCATAGTTTAAGCGGTCCTCGTTGTCGGCGTCGCCAGTTTGAATAAGTTGTTCATAAATAAGCGCGGCTTCGGCATATTGTTTGTTCTGCGTAAGCGCCTGAGCATACCCCTTCTTCAAGTCTACCCGATCTGGCTCCTGAGCAAGAGAAGTTTGGAAAAACGCGACGGCTTCGGCCGGGTCCGCAAGGTTGAGCATAATGTCATTCAAGCCTGTGGCATCGATGGCATTAACTGGGCCAAGGCCGGCATTTTTCTCCGCGTCGGTCATTTCCGCGCAGCCAGCAAGGGATATGCTTAAGGCAATACCCGCGCCAAGTGTTCGTAAAATAGTAAGGCTCATCTGCTCGCCCCTTTTTATTTGTTTCCTAAAAGAAGATAACTGCCGTTACCGTATCGGACCAGTGAAAAGTCATATTCGCGGGCGATTTCCGCCGATAATTCGTTCATTAAGCGATTAGCTAGGATCAGGTTTTGACGGATCAACTCTGATTCACCGTTGTCTACACCAAAGGCGACACGAAAGGCTTGTTGGGCCTGTTGGTATTCGCCGAGGCTAATTAGGACGACACCAAAGTTATTCCATACGGAAGCGGACTCGGCATATTGTTCGATGGCTTTTTCCAGCAACGTGCGGGCTTGTTGCAGGCGGCCTAGCCGTAAATTGGCAGATCCCATGCCGCTAAGCACCTCGGCATTTACACCGGTTTCCGATGCTGCACGTTGGTAGGCGGATAAGGCAAGCTCGAACTCTTCGGCCTCCATCAGGCGGTGGCCAACCGTGATTCCGTCCACACTTTCGGTGCGCTGCGTGCCAAGTGGCGCCGCCGGACCCGAGCGATCATCTGGTGTCAAAGCAAAATTGGTCGGCTGACATGCGCCCAGCGTTACAAGAAGAAAAACTGTAACCGCTAGACGAAAAATCAGAAATTTCCCCCACCGAGAAGATTTACGTAAATATCATAGATCGATGGGCCAACCATAATTATCAACAACGGTGGAACGGTGAACAACATGGTGCCGATCGTTAATTTCGTGGGCAAAACGTTGGCTTTTTCTTCGGCGCGCAATACGCGTTTGTCGCGCATCTCTTCCGCATAAACGCGCAGCGCATCCGAGATGGATGTACCGAAGTTGGCAGATTGCACCAGCACCGTTACGAACGAACTGATATCGTTAACGCCGCAACGTTCGGACATATCACGCAAAACCGTAACCCGGTCTTTACCTGCACGCATTTCGTTGGCGACCACCTCGAACTCTTCGGCAAGCGTGGGGGCGGATTCCTTGGTTTCTGTCGCCACACGCAAAATTGCCTGATCCAGAGACTGCCCGGCTTCCACACAAACCAGCATTAGATCCAGAGCGTCCGGGAAGCCGTTGGTCACGTCTTCTTGCCGTTGTTGAAGGCGTCGTTCAACCCAGTACGAGGGCAGCATATATCCGATACCGGCGGGAATGAGGATGGTTAAAAGCAAGCTGGGAACGCTTGGATCGCCTGGTTGGATCAAGATGTAAAGAACACCAACCGAAAGGAATCCGATACCCATCATCATCTTGGCAAAGTTCATTGTCTGAACGGCAGAACTGGACCTGTACCCGGCCTGAATCAACTTTAGACGGGCGGCTGACAGCTCCTCAGCGCCCTGTGGCTCCAGATATTCAGAAAACTTATCGAGCATTTCCCCTTTGCCATTGGCATAGCGAAGTTGTGCAGCCTTATCTCCACTTGCTGTAGGTGCTGAACCCCGCCTCGTGGGTAATCGTGACAATTGATCGACATCTTTTTTGAAAAGGATAGGCATAGTGACCAGAATCAGGAAAACCCCGAAGTATCCGATTACGAAGAAGGGGGCGCTTGGGCCAATCATGGCGCTCAAGAATTCCCAAATTTGTGAAATCATTTCCATAACGTGTTTCCCGCCAAGCCTTCTTAAACTTTAATATCGACCATGATTTTCATAAATATGATGTTCACTAGCAAAAATATGCCAACAACGATCGCCGCAGGCACAAATACTGGTGTCGACATAACACCGTCGTAATATCCTGGCTGCGATACGTTAATCATCACAAGTGCCACGACCGGAAAAATTGACAGGAACCAGCCGGACCATTTCGCCTCGGCGGTAATCGCATCAACGCGCCGGAACAGTTTGAAACGCGAACGGATAACCTTCGCCAAGCCCGCCAGAATTTCGGCAAGATTACCACCGGCCTGGCTTTGAATTTTCACAGCAACGGCAAGGAAGCGCAAATCCTGAATGCCTATACGTTCCGCCATTTTGTCCAACGATTCAGTGATATCCATCCCGTAGGTGGATTCGTCAGCAAGAACACCGAATTCTGTTCCAAGCGGGTCGGGCATTTCTGCGGCTACTGATGAAATAGCACTGGAAAAAGGGTGACCAACTTTTAGCGACCGCACGATAAGTTCAACTGCATCCGGCAGCTGTTCCTGAAACAAATCCAGACGTTTTTTCGCTTTATTACGCAGCCACGTGTAAACCGCACCATAGCCCATAACGACCGAAATACCGATGCGCAGTTGGAGACCGGTTCCGGTGAAAAACGTCAAGCCGAAAAACGCCATAAGGCCAACGAAAATCATCACCAAAATCAAGGCCGTCGGGGTGAACGCAATGTTCGCCTGTGCCGCTTTTTCCGATAGTGGTGCAATCAGCGGTAAACTTTTGGCGTCACGGTGCTGCTCGCGCTCTTTGCGCAAGGTTTCCATGACTTGTTCAGGGTTTTCACCTGTTTGTAGCAGCTGTAACCGGCGATTAATCTTGGATTCAAGGCGGACTGATTTCCCGAAGAAGGCCAGATAGATGCCCTCGATCATGAAAAATACGCCGACGAAAATCAAAGCGTAAATAAGTGGTTGTAAACTCATTGTATGTACCTCTTTTTACAAATCGACATCAGTGTAAATGCTGCTAGGCAGGTCGTAACCCCATTGGCGGAAACGCTCTGTGAAGTGCGAGCGAAGGCCGCCGGAGACGAACTTCCCATGGATTTTTCCGTTTTCGTCCATTCCCGTACGCTGGAACCTGAAGATTTCCTGCATGGAAATGATTTCACCTTCCATGCCTGTTATTTCGGTGATGGAAACCATACGTCGCGAGCCGTCGGGAAGGCGGCTGATTTGTACCATCAGGTCAACAGCGGATGAAATTTGCGCGCGGCTGGCGACCAGTGGCAGCTCAACGCCGGTCATGGCGATCATGTTTTCCAGACGGGAAACCGCATCGCGTGCGGAGTTGGCGTGGATTGTCGTCAT
>DFBD01000033.1 GCA_002367255.1 Rhodobacterales bacterium UBA3089
ATCTCGATCGAACTGTTGCAAAAGGACGGGGCGTTGGAGTTGGCCGAACCTTGGTTGAGCATGGAGAGTGTTGGCGCGTGGTAAAAGCCGCGCTGATATTTTTGGCGGGGGTGTTTATGCCGTCGCTTTCAACGGCGGCGTGTTCGATTGCGCTGGCGTTGACGGTGGATGTGTCGGGGTCCATTAACGAGCAGGAATATCGGTTGCAGATGGACGGTCTGGCGGCGGCGTTGCGCGACCCTGCGGTGGCGAATGCGCTGGTTTCATCCGAGGTGGCGTTGATGCTGGTGCAATGGTCGGGCGAGAGCCGACAGGAGATGTCGGTTCCTTGGCGCCGGATGCTGTCGCAAAGTGATGTAGCGGATTTCGCGGAACTGGTGGAACGTACGCCACGTGCTTGGGCGGTGTTTTCGACAGGGATCGGGAACGCGTTATTGTTCACCGCTGCGCAGTTTGGCGAGGCTTCGGATTGTGAACACAAGGTGATCGATGTGTCTGGCGACGGATATTCGAACGAAGGGCCGGCCCCGTTGGAAATATCGCAGGCGTTGGCGTTGCAGGGATTCCAGATTAACGGGTTGGCGATTGAAGATGACGAATTTGAATTGACCTCTTATTTCAAGCACAATGTTATAGCTGGTGAGGCGGCATTTGTATTCACAGCCGAGACTTATGCAGACTATCCGCGCACGATTTGGCGCAAATTATTAAGCGAATTGATAATTCCGATTAGTTAACTTTTTGGTGAGGACATGCAGCGTATTCTGATTCTGTTGGCGGCATTGCTTGGCTTCGCGGCGGGGCCGGTAAGGGCGTGCAGTATGGCGTTGGTTCTGGCGATTGATGTTTCCAGTTCCATTGATATTGGCGAATATGGATTTCAGACGGATGGTTTGGCAGATGCTTTGCTGGACCCCGAAATTGCCGATGTGCTGGTGCAGCATCAGGTGGCGTTGTCGGTCGTGCAATGGTCTGGCGCAGGCGAGGGGGATTTGACGATTCCGTGGCGGCGGATGTTGTCATATGGCGAGGTGCGGGATTTTTCCGCGCGGGTGCGGGGCATGCCGCGAATGTGGGAAGGGTCGAACACGGCGGTGGGCGACGCGATTGCGTTTTCTGCGGCGCAGTTTGACCGGGTATCTGATTGCGGGCGCAAGGTAATTGATGTGTCTGGCGACGGGTCCTCGAACGCGGGGCTGAATGCGGCGACTGAAAGCCGTAAGGCCGAAGTGGCGGGGATCGAGATTAACGGCATCGCGATTGATATTATCGGGGCCAGCATTACGGGGTTTTATGAACGGTTTGTTGTTACGTCGGACGGGTTTGTAATCACGTCGCGGGGGTTCAGTGATTATCCGAGGTCTATTCGGGAAAAACTGTTGCGGGAATTGATTAAGCCGGGGAGTTAAAAAAAGGGGGGAGTACCATGGCATTGGAAGTAATCGGGCCGGGATTTGGCCGTACGGGAACGAATTCCCTTAGGCGGGCGCTGGAGGTTTTGGGGTTTGGGCCCTGTCATCATATGTATGAACTTGGCGAACATACCGAGTCGCTATCGGACTGGGAAGCATTGGCGCGCGGGGAGGCTGTCGATTGGAACAAAGTTTTCAAAGGCTATCGGGCACAGGTGGATTGGCCTGGTGCTGCGTATTGGCGGGAACTTTCGGTGCATTTCCCCGATGCAAAGGTAATATTAACCATACGTGATCCCGATGCGTGGTATGACTCCATGGAAAAGACCATTAATCCTTTTTTGGAGCTACATGGAGAGCATAAAGACGAGCAGCGAAACCGGCGGTCGTTGATGGCATTCGAAATAATCGGCAAGAAAATGTTTGAGGGAAGAGTTGCAGACAGAGCGTACGCAATAAGCAAGTTCAAAGCGAACATCGCTGACGTGCAGGCCGAGATCGCGCCAGAACGTCTTTTGACCTTTGATGTTCGGGAAGGGTGGGAACCCTTGTGTGCATTCCTTGGGGTGGATGTGCCGGACGTGGGTTTCCCGAATACCAACAATTCAAAAGATTTTAATGATCCGAACAGAACGGTGTAGAGAGAACTTGAACCCCTGCGCAGTGCGCCCTATATATAAAGCGTTCCTTCGGGGACTATGGTGATAAACGCGCATGTAATAGGCGGTTCGGACCCGGGGGCGGTACCCGGCGACTCCACCAAATATCCCTTCATTTGAGGGATTATGGGGTCGAAACAGGATCGACGGACGTTCAAAGATGTTTGCTTTTGCTCGGCTGACTGCCACCGTTATCGGCGTAAAATGTACAATTGCAAATGACAATCGTGCTCCAAGCAAGATGGCTATCGCTGCTTAATTGCAGCTTATGTAGCTTTCAAGTTTGAAACCTAACTCCAGTCTCTTAGCGGAGCCTGGCGGGGGTCGGAGGTCCCTGGCAACAGAAACCTCCACTTAATCTTCTATTAAATTACTGAACTTTACCGACGCTGCGTTTGGGCGCATCGGCAAGCGAGCCACCTGCGTTTGACGATAACCGGAAGGGTCCGAATACCAAGTGAAACGCCGCGTCGCCAGAGTGCTTGCCTAAATGCCATATTCAGGTATTCTAATGTGTATATAAAAATAAATCAGGGGACGATTTTATGGCTATTATTCGCAATATTTTGGCACTTTTGGGCCTTGTTGCAATCGGTGTGGCGGTCTGGATAGGGCCGACTGCGTACAAATACAAAGTTGCGCTTGATGGGTTCGATGAACAAGCCTTCGAGATGTACAAAGGTCTGGGTGATCGTTTGGTCGAGCACGGCAACGCGGTTGGGGCTACGGTCTGGAGCGCGAAAGTGGCTGACGGGTTGACGTTCGAGGAGGTCGATCAATCAATCCGTAACATCGCAATCGAGCGTAACATCAAAAACGTTGGTGATTTGCCGCTTGGCGATCAGGTGGCGGCGATGAAAGGCGAGCCTTGGCGTAAGCTGAACATATATCTTTACTGCAATCCGCTGACAGCGGCGAAAATGGTTGAGTATGATATTGCCTATGCGGCGTATCTGCCGTGCCGCGTTTCGTTGGCCGAGGATGAAAATGGCGAGTTGTGGATTTACACGCTTAACATGGATCTGATGATTTATGGCGGCGAAACGTTGCCGCCCGAGCTTCTGGAGGAGGCGTTGGGCGTTAAGGAAACCATGCTGGATATCCTTGAGCGTGCGGCCGAGGGGGATTTTTAAGCTAATCTATAGTGGCGATGTTTGACGGAGGCACCTTTGCGGGGGCCTCCGTTTTTTTGTTAGGTGATGGCACCAAAGGCGAAGCCTGCCACCATTGCCCCGAATATGCCCAGCGACATGTAGGTGAAGAACACCTTTGGTTTCACCAGTGACCAGACGGC
Source organism: Rhodobacterales bacterium UBA3089 (assembly GCA_002367255.1). Taxonomy (GTDB): domain Bacteria; phylum Pseudomonadota; class Alphaproteobacteria; order Rhodobacterales; family Rhodobacteraceae; genus NORP23. The sequence goes on from DFBD01000033.1 coordinate 3,366, forward strand.
GGTCATGGCAGGGATGGAGCTGACGGCACCGGCAACCATGAAGGCCATTGCAGCACCTGCGGTCATGCCTTGTTCCATCAATCCTGCCAGCAGCGGTGGCGCGATGTAGCCGTTCAGGTAGGCGGGGGCGCCGATCAGGGCACTTAGGATCACGGGCTTTGGGCCGGTTCCGCCAAGTACACCGGCGATAAGGTCGGCCGGGACGTAGGTGATCATCAACGCTTCGAGCAGATACGCGAGCGACATCCATTTCAGCAAGAACAACATGTTTTCTTTGCCAAGTTCCATGAAGGTGGCACGGCGAGGGGCCTCGGTCCAGAATTTCCAGACGGGCTTTTGATCTATGGGCGAGGGGCCGCAGCTGCAACCACAACCCGCGCTTTTACGTGGGCGCAGCGGGTTGTGGAACGCGCCTGTTTTGACCAAAATGCTGACGATGAACCCACCTGCGAGGCCTAACAAAACGGCTGCGACGGCTTTGGCGATGGCGAAGTTCCAGCCAAGTGCCCCTGCGGTAATTAGTAGGCTAGGAGGGTCCACCAATGGCGAGGCGAGCCAGAATGCCATGACGGGGCCAAGCGGGACGCCCATGGCCAGAAGACCGGCGATGAAGGGAATTACCTCGCATGAACAAAACGGGGCGAGGCCGCCGACGAGGGCAGCAAGGATAATCATGCGGTATTCACGGCCCTTGAATACGTTGGCGATGATCGCTTCGGCACCGCTGGCGCTTAGGTAGGCGATGGTTATCACCGCGAACAGGATGTAGGGCGCAGTGCCGCCAAGGGCATGGATTGCGATGTTCAGAATTGCGCCCATGCTGTTTGGGTCGAGTAGGGCGATTAACGCGATAATCAGCAAGATCATGCCCCACGGCGACCATAGCGGCGAGAGGACTTTAAACGGATTGCGGGGCGTTGGGCTGGTTAGGTCAGACATTTGGTGGCTCCGGTTTTTGGTCAGGGGCATCGATGCAGCACTCGTTCAGCAAGAACTCGGCAAGTGCGCTCAGGTGGTCGTAATTGGCAATGTTGAACATGGCGCGGCCTTGTTTGACCTGTTTGATTACGCCGCCATCAGCGAGGTGCTTTAGATGATGCATCAGGGTCGAGGCCGGGATTCCCAGCTTTTGCTGGATGTCACTGGTGGTTAGGCCTGCCTCTCCGGTGCGGACTAAAAGGGTAAGAACCTGAAGACGCGGGGCGGAACCCACGGCGGCAAAACCTGTGCTTGCTTGGTTGATATTCATTATGCCTCCATAAAACTAGTTATATGGTTATATCAAGATAAACGATATGGCAAGAGGGCTCTTTGAGCTACTCGGATAATCCCCCGATTATTTGGGGACACGTGAGGGAATAACGTCCTTTGGCTTGTGTTGGCGGGATAATTGTTCAACTGCCTCTTTCATCTGGATTGGATTAGGCATAGCATTCATTAAGACTATTGGTGAGGTGATCAAATGAGTAACGAAATCAACTACGGCCAGATGATGCAAAAGGCGATGCAAGGGCTGCTGAAAAGCATTCTTGAGCGTGTTGCAAAGGAAGGCCTGCCCGGCGATCACCACTTTTTTATTACGTTCGATACACGCCACCCAGGTGTCGAGATGTCTGCGTGGTTGAAAGAGGAATACCCGGAGGAAATCACCATCGTGATGCAGGAATGGTTCGACGGCTTGGCCGTAATGTCGGACCGCTTCATGGTGACGTTGAATTTCAACGACACAGCCGAGCCAATGGTTATCCCGTTTGATGCGATCCGCACGTTCGTTGACCCCTCGGTCGAGTTCGGGTTGCGGTTTGATGCGCAGGACAACGTGAACGATTTTGAAGAGCTGCCAGATTTTGATGACGATGATGACGACGAACCCCATATGGACGCCGAAGTTGTAAGTCTGGATGCGTTCAGAAAGCCGACTTAAGCGGCGGGTTTGACGGCCAAACCGGTGGGAGGTAGACGGCCATGAAGACCAACGTGAAATATATAGCGCTGATGACGATTGCGATGTCGCTGATCTGGATGATTTCGGATGGATTGTTCATGGGAGTGGCTGATCCAGTTGAATTGGTGTTGTCGTCGGGGGCGTTGCTGCTGGTCAGTTTCGTGAATGTGCTGGTAGTGGCATGGTTCGTGAACCGTACGCATTTGACGGGGCTTGGCTTGGCGTTCCGTGTGTTTTTCCTGCTGTTCGGTGTGATGTTTTTTATGACACAGATAGGGACGTTGCTGTTTAACACCGCAATCGAGGTGCCGGTAGAGGTTGTCGGGGCGACCATTGCATCGGGTGCTTTGGCGACGTTAAGCGTGGCGGTATTGGCGATTTTTTATCGCCGCGAGCTGGGGCCGCCTGCGCGGTGGGACATGTGGGTAGATCCTTCGCGTAATGTTTCCAAGCTGCTGATACTGGCGGTGATCTATATGATTTTTTACTTTGTGTTCGGGTATTACACGGCTTGGCAGGTTCCGGAACTTCGTGAATTCTATTCCGGTTCGACCGAGATTACCCCCTTTTGGGCACACCTTTGGGATGTTTTGCGTGGCAACATTGCTTTGCCTGTTTTCCAGCTTACACGCGGATTGATGTGGGCTGGCCTCGGGTACGCGGCGATTGTCGGGCTGGGGAATGCGAAAGCGTGGGAGCGGTTTATTCTGGTTGGCTTGATCCTGAGTGTCGGGCTGGCGACGCCTTTACTGTTGCCGAATGAGTTTATACCACCTGAGGTGCGAGGCGGGCATTTCTTTGAGTTGCTAGCCGAGAACTTCCTGTTCGGAATGTTGGTTGCACTGTTCTTCCGGCCTAGGGCGCGGGGGTAGGTGGTGGGGCCATCCCCCAATTTGTTTGCGATGGCCGCTTTCTTGACCAATTGCTTGCGCGTCTTTGGCTCTACTGATAGCTATTTTGTAAAACATATTCGTTCATTCCAGAGCTAGCAGTGGAGCACCGAAAAAATGAATCTTTTTCCGTTAACTGCATCATACGATAACGCGTCACAAGAAAACCTTGGCTTTATTAACAATGCCGGCGATCTTGTCATACGAAGAAAAGATATCTCCCATCTGTCGTCCTTCAATCGTTTTGGCTATTGCGTCTTATCATCAGGATCTTTCGAAAATAGACGGGAGCAGATCATCGATCAAGACAATCGGCTTCTTCTCACACTTCCCGAAAATCATAATATCCCGTGGATGCACCCACCCGATGGACATGGGATTTTTGCTGCAAAACACGAGTTAGATAAAAAGGATTCTACCGCTTACACGCGTTCGGGACGTGAAGCCGTCTATGTTGGAAGAACGCGATACTACGCAATGAACTTGAATGGTGAAGTCGTCTTTGAAGAAAAAATCGGTCAAGGTGCAAACGGCTACTATGAACTTAGGCGGCCCACAAAGTTAAAAGGACAAAAACGCCTTGGTATTATCAACCATTTAGGAGAGATCACCGTCCCAGCCGAATTTGATGATATGTTATGGTCTCGCACAGACCCACTCGTAACAGTATTAAGGAACGGCCTACTTGGTGTGATTGACTACTATGGCCGCGAGGTTATTCCCATTTCGCTGCCAGTTAAATCGTTTACGGACATGCGCTTTGTGAGCAATGGGATCTTGGCATATTACGATCCTCGGCAGGACGTATGTCACACCGTCAACATGGAAGGAGATTTGCTTGCGCGCATTCCGCTAACATATGACTCGCCTACGCTACATGGATCTTGTCCTTGGCTTTCTGACGGTCTTATGTTGATTAAAGAGAAAAACAAGGAACGAGAAGGCCCATCATATTACAGAGACGCGTATGGCAAATATCCAATGCGAGTGACTTGGTACAAACCCATTAAATTCACGCCCGAATATCGGGTAGGGTTTTTCTATGATGGGCTAGCAACATTTCACCTCAACGGGCTCATGGGGTACATCGAAAAATCTGGTTCCGTCGCGATAGACGCCCAGTTTGAATCAACCCAGAATTTCACTAATGGTCTGGCAAAAACCTTTCGAACCCGAGAAGATAAATTGAAAAACAGGTACAGCTATATCAATACTTCTGGCGAGATTGTTGCGTGCAATCATTGAGTGTACCGCACATTTTATCATATGAGATGCTGTCAGAACGTATCTGACATTGGCGGTGGAAAGTTGAGGGGCAGCAATGTCCGCAAAGTTGGCATTGAATATACATGTAAGTGGCCACTTCTACTGCGTCCAGATTTGATCTGAGGTCATGGAAATGGAACATGTCACTGTTTGGGGCGACTTTTAGGTAATAAAAAACGGCGGCCAAGGTGTTCCCTTGTCGCCGTTCAAATTCTTTCGGGTGGGCGCTATGCCCCACCAACCAGCTTACTCAGCCAGTGCGAGGTCTGTTGCAGACTCTTTACCGTTACGGCCTGTTTCCAGTTCGAACGTTACTTTCTGGTTGTCGTTAAGGCCGGATAGACCAGCACGTTCAACTGCAGAAATGTGTACAAACACGTCGCTGCCGCCGTTGTCTGGTGCGATAAAGCCGTAGCCTTTAGTTCCGTTGAACCATTTTACTGTGCCCGTAGCCATCAGTAGTACTCCTTAGATATTACCACCCACGAAATGCGGTGGCTTGGTGCAGTGGGGTCTTCGGTAGTGAACCGTCTGTCTTCAAAGGAGGGTCATCGGGTCTGCAAAAACTTACTTCACGAGGCGCATATGGCCTATGTTTTACATTAAATCAAGGTTTATATGAATTTAAGTTCCCAACTTAAGGATTAGTTAATGCAACTATATGGCCTGAAAAACTGTGATACGACCCGTAAAGCCCTCAAGACCTTGCGAGAGGCAGGGCTAGAGGTGGCATATATAGATGTACGCAGCGATGGCGTGCCGGCAGATTTTCTTAGCTGGCTTCTGGTCGTGTTTGGCGATGAGCTTGTCAATAAGCGCTCAACCACGTGGCGAGGGTTAAGTGATTCTGAAAGGGCAGGGGATGCGCATACGTTGCTGCTGGAACATCCGACATTGATGAAGCGCCCGGTTATTCATACGGACGAGGATTTCTATCTGGGCTGGAATGCGGACGTAAAGGCCGCGCTGCTCGGTTAGTTTTTGCCTGGCGATGGAGCGGCGCGCGTTTGAATAGGTGTATTGATAGGACGAACGGGGTGTCACTGCCAAAGATTGAGGGGGTAAATAGTATCTGGCTGGGCGAGGAGGCGCGTGTAGTATTGTTGTTGTGGTGGGGAGCCCCTAAATATAACCGGAAACTTAACGGGAGACATACATGAAAAACGCAGCAATGGTATTGGGGATTATCGGCGGCATCGTCGGCATGATCGTAGGGTTTTTCGTTTACGGCTGGGTGGTGTTCACCGACTGGTTCAACGGCGAGGTGGCCGACACGATCGAGGTTTCGGCCAACGCAGGCCGCTGGCAGATGGTTGGGCTGGTGGCGCCTATTCTGGCAATTGCAGGCGGTGCGATGTCAAACCAACGCCCGATGATCGGCGCGGTGCTGATGTTCCTGTCGGCGGCGGGCATGTACTGGGGACTGGGATTCGGCGTCTTCACAATGTTCCCGATTGCGATGTGTGCGGTGGCAGGGGTGCTGGGCATGGCTGGGGCAGGTTCTGAAAAGGGTTGAGTAGTATCTGTTAGCGTTAGTTTGGCACAATCACGTTGCACGGTTTAAGCGGGACAGGGCTGATTTTTGCAGCCCTGATGGCTTTCACCAATCGGTCCGACATGAAAATCGCTTCCCGAAGTACCGGATCTGCCCACATGTCTGCGCCAACTGCGGCGGTCGACAATACAGCTAGGTTTTCAATACTAATAAGGTTCCAAAGGCCAACGGCAGTGTATTTTCCTGGCCGAACGCCAGTCGATTGCTCTGGTACGAAACAAGGTTTCGTCTCGGCAACATTCAATAAAAAGTACTTACCGGGGCGCTGGGTCTCTTGATCATACTCAAACAGCGGAATTTCGAAAATCTGCGTAGCACCAAGGTCAAAATCTTTCAAAAGATCAGCGAACCGTTCAGAAATTATCGCCAGCCCGTTTTTAATTATTGAAGCATCTTTCAAGGTTTTTTGCTTTTCGGAGAAATCAGAGACACCAAAGAACAATTTGGTCGGGATTTCATTTGGCTTCAAGGCATGCCACGCCTGATAATGATTAACTGCCTCGAGCCTCTTTTCCGGCGTGTTTATGGAAGGATCAGCATCGTAACTAATCCGTGTACCATGCAATCTCATGTCGCCCATAATATTGCAGGCCCATATCTTTGGTGTATTCGTCAAGTTCGTAGGTCCCGTATAAATTTTGTTTAATCATCTGGAGCTTAGGAAGGAGGTAACTGAGCGTCAAGAACGATGTGAGGCATACTTGTTTGTGGGCGAACGCAATAAATAGCCCCGAATCCCCAACGTTTGTTGGTGTTT
>DFBD01000106.1:0-2569 GCA_002367255.1 Rhodobacterales bacterium UBA3089
GGTGTCAAACGCCAGTGAAGATTTGCCCGAACCGGACAACCCCGTAATCACAACCAGTTTATAACGCGGAATATCAATGTCGATACTCTTGAGGTTATGCTCGCGCGCGCCGCGCACCTCGATATTTTTTAGCTCGGCCATTCTAGCTCCCCTTACCCGGCAAAGGTGTACAGAACCCGCACCGGAATGCGAAGCATAGAATGGGAACAAAACAGGATCATTGCAAGTATATTTCTCAAATTTACTAAAAAACCCCCTAGACACATTCAATTTTATGAATTAGTCATTGCAGCAAGTTGAAATAACGGCAGGGGGTACTACCTATCTGCTAACACGAAATCAAACGTAAGGATACATTATGAGCTTCTTTGGTCGCACACCAGCAACGCCGACCCTCTCGGCACAAGATGCTGTCTCAATGTCGAAAAATGGCGAAATCTCTATCATCGATGTTCGGGATATCTCGGAACTGAACCAGACTGGCAAAGCAAAAACCGCGCATCACATTCCCTTGATGCTGCTACAAAGCCATGCGAACCCAAGCCACCCGGAATTCAACAAGGCATTGGATACATCCAAGCCTGTCGCAGTTTACTGCGCATCCGGCGCCCGTTCCGGCATGGCTGCCCGCACATTGTTGCAAATGGGTTTTGAAAGCGTTCATAACATCGGCGGCCTAATGCACTGGCATCAAGCTGGTGGCGAGCTGGAACGCGCTTAAAGGTCGAGTATCTTCTGGACGTATTCTTGCGTCTCTTTATACGGCGGGATGCCGCCGTATTTTGTTACCGCGCCGGGGCCCGCATTATAGGCGGCCAAGGCCAGTTCCCACGAACCGAAGCGATCGTGCTGCTGGCGTAAGTACCGCGCCCCACCATCAAGATTATCGTAAGCATCCCAAGGGTCTACGCCTAATTCATCGGCCGTTCCTGGCATCAGTTGCGTCAAACCAATTGCGCCGCGATGCGATACAACCGCCGCATCCCAATTCGATTCCGCCGTCACCAAATTAAAGAACAACTGCTCGGGGATTTTATATTTTTCAGCCATACTGATTGCTATCTGGTACATACTGCCCTGCGGAACGTCTTGGGGGATTGGAAACGGGTCCGCCAGAACGCGGTGATGCAGGGCATTAAGCGACGCAGCCATACTGCCGGGCTGCAAAACGCGGTTCTGATACCGCTCGATGATGCTGTTATCGCCCTGAAGGCTTAACATATTGGGGTCGAGATTCTGCCCGACTGCCGTGCTGGCAATCAAGCCGAATAGGCCTGCTAAAACACTACGCTCAATCATCCTGTTTTCTCCTGAAACAGTGTTGCGTGATTTATACCCAGTTTTTTCACCAATTGATAACCAATTCTGTGGTCTACCCCTGCATTAATGGTTAATCTTTCGCGAAAATCAGATTCGCGCAGCAGGAGAGTTTCATGGCAGGTTCAGTTAACAAGGTAATCATACTCGGGAATTTAGGGGCAGACCCTGAAATTCGCACATTCGGCAATGGTGGCAAGGTCGCAAACCTTCGCATCGCGACAACCGAGCGGTGGCGCGACAAAAACACTGGCGAAAACCGCGAGAAGACCGAATGGCACTCTGTTGCGATCTTCTCCGAAGGTCTGGTGCGCGTGGTAGAGCAATATCTGAAAAAAGGTTCCAAAGTGTATATCGAAGGTCAGTTGCAGACACGCAAATGGCAGGACCAATCTGGTCAGGACCGCTATTCTACTGAAGTGGTCTTGCAAGGATTTGGCGGCACTTTGACGATGCTGGACGGCCGCGATGGTGGTGGCTCTGGTGGCGGCGGCGGATATGGCGGCGGCAGCGGTGGCGGCGGTAACGACTACGGCGAGGCGCAANNATTGAGGGAAAACTTCAAACACGCAAATGGCAAGACCAGTCCGGTAATGACCGATATTCAACCGAGGTTGTTCTGCAAGGTTTCGATTCCAAGCTTGTCATGCTTGGTGGCAACCAAGGTGGTGGTGGCGGTGGTGGAAACTACGGCAATCAAGGCGCCGGCGGTGATTACGGCGGCGGCCAAGGTGGCGGCGGTAGTCAAGGTGGTTACGGTGGCGGCAGCCAAGGCGGCGGTGGCAGCAACATGGACGATGAAATCCCGTTCTAAAAATTTCAAGCCCCGCTCCGGCGGGGTTTTTCTTTAGCTGGCCGAGAATTCCTTAATCAACCCATCTACCACAGCCACACAAGCCTCGTGCGGGTCGGCNNTATAATTCGCGCGTTGCCGATCAGCCGAGTTCCCCTGCGTCGTAATCTTGCGCACATGTTTCAGTTCCTCCGAACATCCCAGCCGTTCCGCGTCCGGCCCGATCATCTCGATCAACTCCTCCATCAAATCAGCCATCGGCGCCATTTCACTCTGCCCGTGGTCAATCAACTTGCCCCGCGCCCCGTGGCGCTGTGCCTGCCAGCGGTTCTCTAATATCAAGGTTTGCGGGTAAACACGCCAACGCTGATTGCGCTTCCGAAGGCGAAATAGAAACGACATAACAGATTGATAAACCGCCGCAATTGCCGCGACATCGTCCACTAAAGAACATACATC
>DFBD01000106.1:2574-11842 GCA_002367255.1 Rhodobacterales bacterium UBA3089
AACTTGGATGATGGCCGGATGTCCCACCAAATCTTGCTGGAATCCTCGATACAGCCGGCCTTGACCAACTGCCCGACCATGCGCGTATATTCCCCGTAAGACCCCAGCACATCCGGCAAGCCCGTGCGCGGCAAGGCATCAAAAACCGTCAAGCGAAAGCTGGCCAGCCCCGTGTCGTCCCCCTCCCAATAAGGCGAAGAACAAGACAGCGCCAACAAGTGCGGCAGGAAATATGTAGCCTGATTCATCAGGTCTATCCGCAGGTCCTCGTCTTCAATCCCCAGGTGCATATGCATCCCGCAGATCAACATCCGCCGTACCGGTTGCCCCAAATCATCGTGCAGCGCGTCATAGCGTTCTTTGCGCGTGTGCGTTTGTTCCCGCCATTTCGCAAACGGGTGCGTCGAAGCCGCGATTGGCGCATAGCCAAATGCCGCCGCCGCCTCGCTAATGCCCTTACGCAAACCAACCAGATCGTCGCGCGCATCCCCTACACGGTGGTGTGGCTTGGTGCCAACCTCCACCTGACATTGCAGATATTCGCCCGTTACCTGCTCGCCCAGCAAATCGGCGCAAGCTGCCAAAAAACCCGCGTCAGGTTCACGAACCAGATCACGCGTTTCACGATCAACAATCAGGTATTCCTCCTCGATTCCGAGGGTCAGGCTGGGTTCTGCAATCATACGCTTATCTCCTTAAAAGAAGCATAGCGCAGGATGCCTTAAAGGCAAAATGATCAGGATCAAACTGTTACTGTTACAGTTGCGCCATAACCTCGTCCGAAATTTCGAAGTTCGCCGTGACGGTTTGCACGTCGTCGTCGTCTTCCAACGCATCGATCAGGCGCATCAGTTTTTCCGCCCCGACCAGATCAAGTTCCGTTGTTGTTTGTGGTTTCCAGATCAACTTGGTGGATTCTGATTCCCCCAACTCGGCCTCTAGTGCGGTCGAAACTTCGTGTAAATCCGTACCTTCGCAGTAAATCTCGTGGCCATCATCGGTGGTTTCCACGTCTTCGGCCCCCGCTTCGATTGCGGCCATCATCACGGTGTCCGCATCGCCAGCGCTTAGCGGATAGGTCACCAGACCTTTGCGATCAAACATAAACGCCACCGAACCGGTTTCACCCAGATTTCCGCCGGATTTTGTAAAGGTCGAGCGCACGGATGAAGCTGTCCGGTTGCGGTTATCCGTCATCGCCTCGACAATCACGGCAACGCCCATCGGACCATAGCCCTCATAGCGGATTTCGTCGTAGTTATCACCATCACCGGCTTGCGATTTCTTAATCGCGCGTTCAATCACGTCCTTTGGCACCGAAAGCTTCTTGGCTTCCTTCACCGCCATACGCAAGCGCGGGTTTTTATCCGGATCGGGATCACCCATTTTCGCAGCAACCGTAATTTCCTTGGCCAGCTTGGAAAACACTTTGGAGCGCGCCGCATCCTGACGCCCTTTACGGTGTTGAATATTCGCCCATTTTGAGTGGCCAGCCATGGTAATCTCCGTCCTTGAATACTGTTTGGGCCTGTATACGCCAGCGCAGCGCAGAGGTTCAAGCTAAAGCGGCCAGAACGCCGGAATAAGCAGGCTGGCGAGAATACCTATGGAGAGGTTCAGCGGAATACCAATGCGCATAAAATCCGTAAACTTGTACCCCCCCGGCCCGTAAACCAGCGTATTCGTCTGATACCCGATAGGCGTCGCAAAACTGGCCGAGGCAGCAACCATTACCGCCACAACCAATGGCCGCGGATCTACCCCAAGCGATGTTGCCAGCCCAATCGCAATCGGGGTAACCACCACAGCCACGGCATTATTCGACACCAGTTCAGTCATCACAGACGTCAGCAGGTAAATACCCCAGATCAGCAACGGTGCAGGCAAACCCATCAGATACGGCGCCAAATTTTCCGCAATCAGCACAACAGCACCCGAGCTTTGCAAAGCCGCCCCTATGGCCAACATCGCGAATATCAACGCCAATAGACGACCATCGACAAAGCCGAATGCCTCCTCCGCATCAATGCAGCGGGTCAGTAAAACGATGGCCACCCCAATCACCGCCAGTGCAAAAATCGAGGTCACCCCCAGTGCCGCCAGCACCACAACCCCCGTCAACACACTGAACACGATGGGGGCATGTCGGCGGCGATAGGGGCGCTCGGATGGGACCGACAGCTCCACCAATCGTTCGTCCTGTGCCATGCGGTGAATATCTTCGGCAACACCTTCCAGCAGCAAGGTGTCGCCAACCCGTACCACGATATCATCCAGCTGCCCGCTGATATTCTGGTTTCGCCGATGTACTGCCAACGGGTAAACGCCGTATCGCCGCCTTAAACGAAGGTCGCCCAAGGACCGTCCGACCAGTCGGCACCCCGGCGAAATCAATGCCTCGACTGTCGTGGACTTACGGGTGGATAGCTGCTCGACCATATCAACCTTGCTGCTGTCTTTCAGGCCAAGCAATTCATCCACACCGGTACGAAGAACCACCCGATCCCCGGCTTCCAACGTCACAGTATCCAACCTGCGCCGCAGCGATTCATCCCCGCGCAGCACATCAATTAGACGCATACCTTGGCGTTTGAACGCAGTAACCTTCTGCACCGGTTGACCAATCAAAGACGAGCCTTCGGGCACTATGACCTCCGTGAAAAATTTCATTTGTTTTTTGTTAACCAGCAAGTCGGTCATGGAACTGCGATCCGGCAGCAACCACGGACCTAGAAAACGAATATACAGCCCGCCAAACACCACCAGGATTATCGCCATAGGGGTTACTTCAAACAGGCTGAACGGCGCCAAACCTTGCGCGGTTGCGACCCCGTCCACCAGCAGATTGGTCGAGGTCCCGATCAACGTCAGCATCCCCCCGAGGATCGCCACATACGACAACGGTATCAGCAGCTTCGAACTGGAAATCCCCATCGTCCCTGCCAAGGAAACCGCCACAGGGATCATTAGCACCACCACGGGTGTGTTGTTCATAAACGCCGAGGCAATAACCGTGAATATTGCCAATGTTGCCAACACGATTTTGGGCTGACTACCCGCATAACGCGACACCATCCCCGTCAGTGCATTCAACGCGCCCGTGCGCACCAGCCCACCCGAGATGATAAACATCGCCGCAATCGTCCAAGGCGCCGGGTTCGAAAACACCGCCTGTAAATCTGCAATCGGCAGAACGCCGGAAACCAGCAAAATGGCCACACCGCCTATGGCAACGACCTCGGTAGGGTATGTCTCGCGGATAAACAGCACGAACATCAGGCCGACAACCGACAGGCTGATGATGGCGGGCATCGGGTCTATGGTCAGGAACTCGGGCAATGTGCCCTCCTATTCAGATTCGTGTGGCTTTACCAAGGCGATCCCGACCAGCATAAGCGCAAAAGCCATCCAAACCCAGATAGAATACCGCTCGCCCAGCAGTAACATGGCCCAAATCACGCCAAACGCCGTAACCAGATATGCCACTTGCGAGGCGAACACCGGCCCCGCCTTGCCTATTACCCAGATATAGGTCGCATACGTCCCCCAATTGATAACCGCGGCGGCGATAATTGCCAGCTCAGGCGCGCCCATATTATCCAGCGGGATGAGATTTCCCGTTAGCCCCGCCAAAGGCAGCGAAATAATCACCCCAATCAACGAGGCCCCGAATAACACCTGCACCGGGTCCAGCCCACGCATCCCGAACCACGTCAGGAAATTCCCCTCGCCGCCATAACATAACGACGCACCAAGAGCGACGAACACGAACCCGACCTTGCTCGCATCCGGTAACCCGGTGTCTGGTCCGACGATCAAAACAATCGCAATCGCCCCGCAAAGCGCCCCAAGTAAGCGCATAATTGACGGCTTTTCGAACCCCATAACAAGCGCAATCGGCATAGCAAACATCGGCACAAGCGCGATAAGGATGGACATAATCCCGGCGGGTAAATGCAGGGCAGCGGTGAAATTGAACAGGTTGGGAACCACCGCGCCCAACAGCGAAACCCCAAGGTACAGCTTTAGATGCGGCACAGAAATCGGCAAGTGCCGCCCCCGCGCGAAGGTCACAATACCGGATATAACAACGCTAATCAGACTAGTCCAAACGATCATCCCGAACGGATGATGCCCCGCAGTAACGGCAATTTTCACCAACACTGGCGTCACACCCCACGTTGCGCCCATGACGAACAGCGTCATATACAAGCGCCGTGCTTGCATGGTCTATTCCTTCGAGGTTTCGCGTGGTTGCACCAGCAAAACCCCGACCAGCATAAGCACGAACGCCATCCAGACCCAGATAGAATACCGCTCGCCAAGAAACAGCATCGACCAGACAACGCCCCATGCGGTGATCAGATATGCCACTTGCGACGAAAACACCGGCCCTGCCCGCCCGATCAGCCAGACAAACCCGACGTAAGCGCCCCAGTTCAGAACGGCGGCAATAAATATCGCCCACTCCGCTGCGCCCCATGGCTGGAACGGCGTAATAATTTGACCAAACCCCAGCGCAATCGGTACAGACACAGCCAACCCGACAACCGAAGCCCCGAACAAAATCTGCACAGGGTCCAGACCGCGCGGCCCATACCACGTCATGAAATTGCCCTCCGCCCCGTAAAACAACGGTGCGAACAGGGCCAGAAACAAGTATCCAACCTTTGAAGTATCCGGCAAGCTCGCACTTGGCCCTGCGATCAAAACAATCGCAACAGCGCCGAAAGCCGCCCCCGTGAAGCGGATAATCGAAGGTTTTTCATATCCCATCACCAAGGATATCGGCATGGAAAACAGCGGCACCAGTGCGATCACGATCGAAATAATCCCCGCCGGCAAATGCGCCGTCGCGGTATAGGAAAAATAATTCGGCGCCAGCGAGCCGAAAAATGCAATTCCGGCAAACAACCACATGTGTTCAATGGAAAAGGGTAACTTCTTACCCCTCCAAAGCGTAATCCCGCCGGACAGAAAAATTCCGATCACCGACTGCCAAACAATAATGCCATAGGCCTGATGCCCTGTCGAAACCGCAACCTTGGTTATCGGAAACACCGCCCCCCAAACTGCGCCCATGACAATTAACGCCAGATACAGGCCGCCATGCCGCCTCAATCGATTGGGCCCGTCTGTGAAAGCCGCCCGCCAACGCGCACCGGAACCACCTGAATGGCCTTGCCGGATTTATCCGTCTCGACAAATACACCCGACAGGGTCGCCTCGCCCTCTGCTGGTGTGAAACGGCCCTTGGACATTCCGGTCACAAAACGGCGCATGGGTTCGAGCTTTTCCATCCCGATCACGCTGTCATAATCGCCACACATTCCTGCGTCGGATTGTACCGCCGTGCCATTCTCCAAAATCTGCGTGTCAGCGGTCGGAATATGCGTATGCGTCCCCACAACCAACGAGGCCCGCCCGTCCAGCCAATGCCCCATCGCAACCTTTTCCGATGTGGCCTCGGCGTGAAAATCAACGATTACCGCATCTGCCAAGCCACCTAACGGCGCTTTCTTCAGTTCCGCATCCAGCGCCGAAAACGGGTCAGAGAACGGGCGTTTCATAAATACTTGCCCCAAGGCTTGCGCCACGAAAACCTTCTGGCCGTTTTGTGCCGTAAACATCCGCGATCCAACACCGGGCGCTTTGGGCGCATAATTCAAGGGCCGGATGATCCGGTTTTCCTGCGTAATCGCCGTCAGCATGTCCCGTTGATCAAACGCGTGATCGCCAAGGGTGATACAATCCGCCCCTGCATCCAGAATGCCCTGCGCATGACCACGGTTCAGGCCCATACCACCCGTGGCATTCTCACCGTTAACCACAATAAAATTGAGCCGCCATTCAGTGCGCAACCGCCCCAAATGCGTTGTAATTGCCTTGCGGCCCGTGCGGCCGACGACATCACCTAAAAATAGAATTCTCATAAGGAATTTCTCTACGCTCCGCGCCGCCTCTCCGCAAGCACCTTTGGCTTGACGCCCCCCTACGTTGTCCATAAAAGCGGCGATGTTGCGGGTGTAGCTCAGGGGTAGAGCGTTTGCTTCCCAAGCAAAATGTCGAGAGTTCGAATCTCTTCACCCGCTCCAAATTTCCGCAATTTAGATGTTTAGCATGACAATCGGTCGATTGGCCAACTTGCGCCAAATACACAAGCCAACATCGCCCAGATTACAAAACAAGTCTCCAAGATTTATTTGGGTCAAACAAATTCGAACTAATCCGACCCAGACATCCATTAAATTCGTGAGACCGGCTTACGTGAATATCACCACCTGTAGTTATAGTTGTTCCTACATGTACATTGATTCCGGTGGGCTCCACATCATCTCCAACAACTGCGTATGTGTTTCCGCCAGAGTCCTTAACTGGTTTTCCGGCCAAATGAACGTCATTCGCCGCAATAATCTCCATGTCGTAAGAGTGGAATTTGGATGCGAAATGAACCGAACCTTGGGTCAAAAGCGTGACAGCGCCACCGTAATATAATTGTTCCGCAGAAAGCGTAGTAGACGGTGCGGGTGCTAATAAGTTACCAGGTAGGCCATTTGCGTCATAATTATCACAACCATCATAATTACCTATCGTTATACCTTCTGGTGAGGAAATCGACGATCTCGAAGTTGAATCTGTCGCAATAACAAGATCATAGTACTGAACTGACGGCGCAAAAACAAAATCACAGCCAATCCCGACAATTACAACTTGGCTTAGTGTATCCCAAATTTCATCATCAGCCGGGGCCAAATTAACATCTTTGCCTCCCCTGCATGTGATTTCGTAAGTCTCTCCTTTAACAAAGCCACCCTCGGGAAGTTTATCATTAATTGTATCGCTTCCAGCTAACGAAATTCGTTCAATTCCTGATGCATCATGGAGTACATACGGTGGAGAGTAGTCAAAAGCCTCGCTCCCTATGCCTAAAAGGCTATCAATGTACCCATCTACCTTTCCTGCCATCCAGATATTCCCAGCGGTTTGCGATCCGCCCCCTTGAACTGCTTCCTCGTCCACTTCGGGAAACAACGATTGCTCAACAAAATTCTCCTGAAAGCCGATATTTGCGTCAGTATCTTCAGAGCATTTCGTTTCGTTTTGACCACAGAGGTCATAACTTGGGGCACTTATAACCGAGTCGTCACTAACGTAGTTGCCTTGTGCCGCGAATATCCCTTCTTCGCCGTGAATACAAAATTCGTCATAAAATTCCTGGCCCATTGTCAAATTGAGTTGCCCGGCGGAGAACAGTCCATCATAGTCACACCGGCTGACGAAAACATTCGCAATGGCTCCGGTCGCAACGGTAAACCTGTCAAACCCAACGAACCGAAGGAAAAAGGTTCCAACTGCGCTCGTTGAGGCAGTGCCCGATTGACGCGTAGTTACACGCACGGCATCTGCCGGTATTGCGGCATCGTCGAGCGGATTAGACATCGGAACAAAATCCGTGTCATTAACCCAGTATCCCAACTGAACATCTGCCGGTAAAAGCACATCACCATACCTTGCCGTGTACATATTTTTTTCAGCAAATTCTATCGCATAGGCTTTGACGCCAGCATCAATTGTGGTGTTGGTCTCGCCCTCGCTGCGCAATTCGTACGCCCCGGCCAGTGCTGCGCTATCTGCTGTAGATTGAAGGATAGCGTGAACTTTCCAAGCGTTTGTCACATCAATGGCGAGGCCACTAATAGAGAAGCATAAAATTAGCCAAAACATCGCCCACGCAGTGGCAATACCATCCTCGTTCTCGGAAAACTCTTCGAGCTTACCAATCAAATTATTCGTTTTTTTCGATGATGCTGTACTTGCATCAAATGAGCAAACGCCAAGGAAATAAAACATTTCCAGCTCCTCATATTACGGGTTACTATTTTACTACATCTAAAAATTCACTAGTCTTAATCGAAGTTTTGGAACCCACCGTTAAAAAACATTCACCAGCCAATTTACTCCAAATTCAAGGCGGTTTCAACTCAAAATTGTCAGGCTTTTCTTGCACCACCTATACGAGCGAAATTTCGCCTCTCCGCTACATCTTGTATATCAAGATCACGCATTCGTTTATCCCGTGTTAACAGTATCCTCTTGACGTTTTGGCCCAGGACCCCGATTCTACAAAGCAGAAAAGGACTGCATGATGAATGACCAAAGCTTTGCCCTGGGCAAATTCGAACACCCTGATTTGACCGCCAAAGGCGAACAACGTGCAACCGTTGCCTTAAGCGGAGCCAAAACTCTGTGGTTCAACACAGGCACGCTTTGCAACATTACCTGCGCAAATTGTTATATCGAAAGCAGCCCGGACAACGACCGCCTCGTTTACATGACGGAGCCCGAAATTAGCGAATATCTGGACCAGATCACCGTGCGCAATTGGCCAGTAACCGAGATTGGCTTCACCGGTGGTGAGCCCTTCATGAACCCTGACATAATCACCATGCTCCGCACGCCGCTGCAACGTGGCTTCGAAGTGCTAGTCCTTACCAACGCCATGCGCCCCATGATGCGCAAACGCGTGCAAGCGGGCTTGCTGGAACTTCAGTCCGAGTTCGGGGACAAGCTGACATTACGCATTTCGCTCGATCATTTTGACCAAGGTCTGCACGACGCCGAACGGGGCAAAGGGTCTTTTGATATTACGCTTCAAGGTATGCGCTGGTTACGCGATAACGGGTTTAAAATGGCGCTGGCCGGGCGTTCGGTCTTTGGCGACAGTGACGCTGCCAGCCGCGAAG
Organism: Rhodobacterales bacterium UBA3089; assembly: GCA_002367255.1. Taxonomy (GTDB): domain Bacteria; phylum Pseudomonadota; class Alphaproteobacteria; order Rhodobacterales; family Rhodobacteraceae; genus NORP23. Next base: position 11,319 of record DFBD01000106.1, read on the forward strand.
GCTACGCCGCCCTGTTCAAATCCGAAGGTTTCAATATCGACGCCAAGAACCCTGCAACGACCGTCCTTTTCCCCGAAATGGATGAAACGGTTGAGGTTCCCGAAATCACCACGGCTTGTTGGGGTATTCTGAATAAATCCCCCGATGACGTGATGTGTGCCACGTCCCGCATGGTTGTAAAACGCAAAGGGGCCGAAAAACCTGTAGTTCTGGCCTGTACGTTACTACCTTATTCGCCGGAATTCGAGATGGGCGAAACTTTGGCTGAAGCCGAGGCTGACGTGAAACTAAACCACCGCCACTGCGCCAAGTTCTGCGTTCTGGGCGGGGCGAGTTGCAGCGCTTAAGACAATCAAGTCCTCCCCGACCTCATCGCAGAATAGTTAACGCAAATCGTATGTACAGGTTGTGTACGCATTGTGTACGTGTTGTGCACACGAAAAACATCCGATTTAGCCTAAAAGTTAACGTATCGACAGTGCCTCTTCCAGCACCGTTTTGACCACGGCCATATCAACGTTTTT
>DFBD01000106.1:11889-26233 GCA_002367255.1 Rhodobacterales bacterium UBA3089
TTTTTGTCCTGCCCCATCAGCGCGATCAAACCCTCCGCATCCGGCAAATCACCCGCGATATCGGACAGGTCCTTTTTCATCCCCATCGTCGTCAGATGTTGGCGCACACGGCTGGGCGCTTCTTGCGAACAAACCCCCAATTTCTGTGATAATTCAAAGGCTAAGACACAACCTATTGCCACCCCCTCGCCATGCAGTAAGCGGTCCGAATAACCGGTCGCAGCCTCCAGCGCATGCCCAAACGTATGCCCCAGGTTTAACAGCGCCCGATCTCCGCGCTCTTTTTCATCGCGCGCTACGATTTGGGCTTTCATTTCACAGGACCGTTTGATCGCGGCAATACGGCCTACCTTATCCCCAAACGCTAGCGATGGTCCGTTTTTCTCTAACCAATCAAAGAACTTAACATCCCCGAGCAACCCGTATTTAACCACCTCGCCATACCCCGAAGTAAACTCCCGAGGGCTTAATGTGTCCAGAACATCTGTGTCTGCCAGCACCAGTTTTGGCTGGTGAAAAGCGCCTATCAAGTTTTTGCCATGTGGCGAATTTATTCCGGTTTTCCCCCCAACCGAACTATCCACCTGCGCCAGCAGCGAGGTAGGTATTTGGACGAAATTCACCCCGCGACGAAGGATGGCCGCAGCAAATCCAGCCAAGTCTCCGATCACGCCACCACCGAAGGCTATTACGGTGTCGTCACGTTCTACCTGTTGCTCGATAAGCCACTCAACAGCAGTCTCTAACCCATTCCACCCTTTGGTTTTTTCCCCCGCAGGCATCGCAATATAGTTGCTGGAAATGCCGGCATTTGACAGACCTGTTTGCAGTGTTTGCATATGCAAACCTGCCACCGTTTCATCCGTAATAATCGCAACTTTTGGCCGCTTCAGGAACGGCATGAGCCTGACACCGGATTCGGCCAGTAATCCCGGCCCGATCACGATATCATACTTGCGATCCGGCAGATCAACGGTCAGAGTTTCAGTGTTCATTTTGTTCCTCGTTCTTGGCTATTACCGACAAATGGTCGGCCTTATCCAGCGCCTCGATAATTGCGTTCACTACAACCTCGTGCGGATCACCAGACGCGCTGCTCACCACTATATCCGCTGTTTCGTATATAGGGTTCCGTGTTTCCAGTAATTTGGTTAACACCCCCTTGGGATCGTCTCCGTTCAACAGCGGCCGACTGGTCTTGTCCTTGACCCTTTCCCAAAGCGTCTCAAGATCAGCTTTGATCCATACCGAGATGCCGCTATTACCTATCATCTTACGGTTTTCATTGGACAAAAACGCCCCGCCACCTGTCGCCAGGACACAAGGCTCCTCGTTCAACAGGCGGCTAATAACCCTACGCTCGCCATCACGGAAATACTGCTCGTCGAAGCGTTCGAAAATCTCGGGGATGGTCATATCGGCAGCAGCTTCAATCTCGAAATCACTATCAACAAAGCGCACGCCCAGCCGATCAGCCAATCGCCGCCCCACGCTCGATTTACCTGCCCCCATCAACCCCACTAGAACCACCGTCCGGTTCAAACCGTAGGTACGAATGGGCTCGGACATAGGTGACATAGATAAAACCCCTATTGGGCGATTGATGATTTGTTAACTTCACGTTAGATTCAACGGGCGCGATATGAAAGAGGGATAATCCCCGTGATCGTCACCGCTACGATAACACTACGATAAGACGAGCACCATCGTCTTTGAACAAGGAGCAGGCAGAATGTTTCGATTGATAAAAGTTTTATTTTATTTAGCCGTGATCGGCGGGATTGGCATCGTCGGATACGCCTTGTTTTTCGAGCTTCCCGCACCGCAATCCGAAGTAACACAGGCTATTACGCCTGACCTGGATTAACCAATGCGTTTATTTACTCTGGTATTCTTAACGACAGGTGTGGTGACCTCTGCTTTTGCGCAAGCACCGCTAAGTGCGATTGGCTGGCTTAGTGACAACATCAAAAACCCGCCGGAGTTTCAAATACCACCGGATACGGTCCCGCTTGTCACGCCGCTTGTTCAGGAAATCTCGATTAAAAAGGGATTAACACCTGTTAGCCCTGACGCCATCGGCTTGCTTTCTCCGGCGGTAACCGGATTTTCAGCGGCGCTTTGGGGGGACATGCTTGCGGATGATATAGCGGATTTGTTGATCGATTTCAATGATGAAGGCCCTCCGGAGGCCAGAAGTATATTCCGCCGTATATTGTTGGCACAGGCCAACCCCGCGCCAAATGACGCGCAAAACGGTCTTGTACTGCAAGCCCGTGTCGCACGCCTGCTGAATATCGGTGCGCTAGATGCAGCCGAGGCACTTATAACATTAGCTCCGGCGACTAATCCGCAGATATTTCAGCAAAAATTTGAAATTGCGATATTAACGAACCGAACTAGTGGGGTGTGTGAAATCTTGAAGTCCACGCCTGCGATTTCAGTTGATCTTAGCGCGCGCGTCTATTGTCTGGCGCGAAGTGGAGACTGGAATGCAGCGGCTATTACCTTGTCGCTGGGGGCTGGAATCGGGGCGATTGACCCTGATCGTGAAGAGCTGCTGATACATTTCCTTGACCCAGAACTGTTTGAAGGCGAACCAGACCCGATCCCGCCTAACCCATTGGGTGTAATGGATTTTGTACTGCGCGAGGCGGTGCTTTTACCAAGACCCACTGGCCTGCTACCGCTTCCATACTTGTATCGCGACATCGGAACACGCGCCCCGCTTCGGGCCAAGTTGGAGGCCTCCGAGCGGCTGGTGATGGCTGGATCGCTGCCTTCAAACCTGCTTTTTGCCGCCTACCGCGAAGGTAAAGCCGCGAGTTCTGGCGGGGTGTGGGGCCGCGCCAACAGCGTTCAAATGCTGGACAAAGCACTGGCCGAAGGGGATGCAGCAGAAACTTCCGTTGCAATTTCATCCACTTACGATGCGTTTGCAAATGCAGGTTTGCTGAACGCTTTGGCCGAAGAATATGCTGAAACCCTGTCAACGCTAGAGTATTCGCCCGAATATACCGGTGCAAAATTGCAGGTTCTGGATTTACTGCACCTTGCGAATATTTCGAATATGTCATGGGTTGATAGCGCCGTTCTGGGTGAAAATCGCCGGCTTGCCTTGGCGATTGTGACGCAGGCCCCGTTGATTATTGACCCTGCTGGATCCGCGCTACAGCAATCGATTGTTAACGGTTTGAACGGCCCCTTGCCCGAAAGCCCCGCCGCTGCGCGAATATTAAACCTGCTTGAAGAGAACCGCCAAGGCCAAGCAATCCTTGCATCTTTGCGGCTGCTTTCCAGCGGCGCTTTGGCTGACCCCGAAGGGGTGCGAACAGGCCTCTATGTGCTTGTTTCGGCAGGGCAATCTGCGGCCGCACGACGTATAGCTGTGCAAATTCTATTGCTGCCTGTCGGAGGATAACGCGTGCATCCCTGGTTACCGACCTTTCTGGAAGCCATGCAAGCTGAACAGGATGCAGCCATTAACACGTTAACGGCCTACGGCCGTGACCTTAAGGATTTTGTGGGCTTTCTGGAACGGAAAAAGCTGACGCCCGAGGTGGCCAGCCGTGCGGATATTGAAAATTACCTGATCGAGTTGGAGGCAAACGGCCTCGCCAAATCCACCCGCGCTAGGCGATTGTCTTCCGTCCGGCAATTATACCGTTTTGCCTTCACCGAAGGCTGGCGCAGTGATGATCCTGCGGCGCAGATACGCGGGCCTAAGCGTGGACGACATTTGCCCACGACGTTAAGCGAAGCTGATGTTGTCACGTTGTTGGAAAAGGCAAGGACATACGGAAGAACCCCGTTGGACAAATTGCGAAACACATGCTTGATGGAAATCCTCTACGCGACAGGCCTTCGTGTTACCGAGCTGGTATCCTTGCCCGTCGCGGCGGTCAGAGGCGACCCGCGCATGATTTTAGTACGTGGTAAAGGTGGCCGGGAACGGATGGTACCGCTATCCCCTCCGGCGCGGGAGGCGTTGACGGAATGGCTGGTCGCACGCGATACTGATCTGAAAGAAAAGCACGTTAAATCCCCGTTTCTGTTTCCTTCACGAGGGAAAAAGGGGCATGTAACGCGTGAGTCATTCTTTCTATTTATAAAAGACTTGGCGTTGGTTAGCGGGCTTGACCCCAAGGGGGTATCCCCGCACACATTACGCCATGCATTTGCCACGCATCTTCTGGCAAATGGCGCTGATTTGCTGTCCATTCAGGTGTTGTTAGGGCATGCTGACGTCTCCACCACGGAAATTTATACGCATGTGCTGGAAGAACGACTGAAAGCGCTGGTTCTTAACAAGCACCCGCTGGCTTAGATCTGCGCATAACTGGTGGCAAGGTGTCTTCGCTTGGCCAGTGACCTGTGCTTAGAGCCGTGTGATAGCCTTGGGTTAAACCTGCGTTTTCCATAGCTTGTCGGGCAGCAGAGAAATCATAGCTAAGACTATAAATATCGGGTTCGTCGTCCAGAACAACGAACCGGGTCTGCACCATGCCGTCATTGGGCGGCATCCCGATTGCCCCTGCGTTAATCCACAGCTTTCGCCCGACAAAATCCACGAACGGTATACCTGAATGGCCCGCAATAATTCCATCTACGGTCCCAACCACTGCTTCGACAGCTTTGATTTCTTCGATAAAAGCAACCTCGTCCGAAACAGGCCAGATAAAACGGCTGATGTTTGTTACGCCGCCGTGAATAGCCGCATATCTCCGTCCGTTTTTGGTGAAAACTGCAATATCAGGGCAAGAGGCCATCCATTCGCGACTATCATCCGAGACTTGATTCAGCGCATGGGCATACCACCCCTGTGCCAATATCGAGCATTGCGAATTGTCCTCGAACCCACAGGCGCAATCGTCTGAACCTTCGGCCAGTTGCTTTTCGCAATTGCCTGCCACAACGGTGCAACCATGTGCGCGAACGGCCTGAACCGTCGCTTCGGCATCGGCGCAGTAAGCCACCACATCACCAGTGCAAATCATGCGTTCAGCGGGAATTTCCAAATGTTCGGCGGCATCTTTCAGCGCCTCAAACGCCTGCAAATTCGAATACGGGCCGCCAAAAAACAGCATTGGGCCGTTAAAATCGCCTAAATCTGTAATTTTCATATTGATCCCCTGCTTGCAGATGGCCTGCTCAGCCCCCATAACTGAAGATTGAAAACCCGCATTGCAAGGAGCTTATGCAAATGGAAGCTGCCGCTGGCGAAATCGTTACTTGGGACATAGCCTTTTGGGGCACTGTTGGCGCGATCATTGCGCTGTTGTTACTGTCTGCATTCTTCTCGGGGTCCGAGACCGCGTTGACCGCCGCAAGCCGGGCCAAGTTGAACGGCATGGCCAAAAAAGGCTCCACCGGGGCGCAGAAGGCGTTGAATCTGACGGACGATAATGAACGCCTGATCGGGGCGGTTTTGTTGGGTAATAACCTTGTGAATATTCTTGCGGCCGCGCTGGCGACCAGCCTGTTCACGATGCTTTACGGTTCCAGTGGTGTGGCGATGGCGACGATCGTTATGACCCTTCTGGTGCTGATTTTTGCCGAGGTGATGCCGAAGACTTACGCGATCACCAACCCTGAATCGGCGGCCCTGCGCGTCTCGCCTGTTATTGCGATTGTTGTGCGTATTCTGTCACCGTTCGTGAACATCGTGCGTCTGCTGGTGCGGTTCTTTATGCGCCTTCTGGGGGTTAAAATCGATCCTGACACCCGCATTCTGGCGCATCAGGAAATTGCCGAGGCGATTGTGCTGCACCACTCCGAAGGGGGGGTGCAGAAGGACGACCGTGATCGTTTGCTAGGGGCGCTAGACCTGAAAAACCGCGAGGTCGAGGAGGTCATGCTCCATCGCTCCAACATCGAAATGATTGATGTGGATGATGATCCAAACGCGATTCTGACGCAAGCGCTGCAATCACCATACACCCGTATTCCGGTATTCAAGGACAAGCCTGAAAACATTGTCGGGGTTGTACACGCCAAGGATTTGTTGCGCACCGTAGATTCCATGGTACGCGGGACGAAGGACGGGCTGCAAAGCCTTGAAGATTTTGATATTCTCGACATCGCGATGAAACCGTATTTTGTGCCGGAAACAACCTCTCTGGATGATCAGATGCGGGAATTTTTACGCCGCAAATCGCATTTTGCCTTGGTGGTGGATGAATATGGTTCGCTACAAGGTCTGATTACACTTGAGGATATTCTTGAGGAAATCGTAGGCGAAATTGCTGATGAACACGATCTGGACGAAGACGAGGTAGAGCGCACGAATGACGGCGAGGTTATCGTTGACGGGGCTATGACAATCCGCGATGTGAACCGTACATGCGATTGGTCCTTGCCGGATGAGCAAGCCAATACCGTGGCCGGATTGGTGATATTCGAGGCACAGACGATCCCGACCGAAGGACAGATATTTTCGTTCCACGGCTATCGCTTCGAGGTGTTGAGCCGCGAGCATAACCGAATTGCAAAAATTCGAATTCGCCGGTTGGGTTAAAGGTTCTTAAAGAAGTTCCCGAGTGTTCCCCGCCCCATCGAGCGTCCTAATTGCGTTCCGAACGAACGTGCCAGTGATTTTGCGAAGGCCTGCCCTGCCGTATCCCCGCGCGAACTGCGCTTGGGCTTTTCGGTCGGGCGGGAATACTTCGTGCCACTACCATATCGCCGTGCGCTAGAAAACTCACGCTCAACGGGTTCGTCTTCCGGTTCTTCCAGCTCGGCGGCAGTTGCGGCCTTACGCTTTAGGATTTCAAAGGCGGATTCCCGGTCTATTTTGGCTTCATAAAGCCCTGCCAGAGGGGATTTGGCTATCACGGCAGTCCGTTCGACATCAGTTATCGGCCCAAGGCGGGACGACGGCGGACGGATCATGGTGCGCTCGACTATCGAAGGCACGCCCTTTTTAACCAACGTGGATACCACGGCCTCTCCCACACCAACATCGCGGATGGCCTCCAGCGTGTCAAAGGCGGGGTTGGGGCGGAAGGTTTCAGCGGCCGCCCGCAACGCTTTCTGGTCGCGCGGCGTAAACGCCCGTAGTGCATGTTGGAAACGATTACCAAGCTGGCCGAGGATATCGGAGGGCACATCGTCGGGGTTCTGCGTGATGAAGAACACCCCAACCCCTTTAGAGCGGATCAGACGGGCGACCTGCTCCACCTTGTCGATCAACGCTTTTGGGGCGTCGTCAAATAGCAGATGTGCCTCGTCGAAGAAGAAGACGAACTTGGGTTTGTCGGGGTCGCCAACTTCGGGAAGGTTTTCGAATAATTCCGAGAGCATCCACAACAAGAAAGTCGCATAAAGACGTGGCGATTGCATCAGGCGGTCAGCGGCAAGGATGTTCACGCGTCCCTGCCCGCTAGGGGTTTTCGCGATCATATCGTCCAGATTAAGCGCAGGTTCGCCAAAAAGCTGCAAAGCACCTTGGTTTTCCAAAACAAGCAAACGACGTTGAATCGCCCCGATTGAGGCTTTGGAAATATTTCCATACCGCAGCGTTAGGTCATCAGAGTTTTCACCAAGCCAGACCAACAGCGATTGAAGATCTTTAAGGTCCAGCAACAACATGCCGTTTTCATCCGCCATACGAAATGCGATGTTAAGCACCCCCTCTTGTGCTTCGGTCAATTCCAGTAGACGGGACAGCAGCAGCGGCCCCATCTCTGAGATTGTCGTGCGAACCGGGTGGCCTTTTTCGCCAAACATATCCCAGAAAACAACGGGGAAACCCTCGTATCCGTAATCGTCAAAGCCGATTGTATTGGCGCGTGAAACAAGTTTATCGTGCAGCTTGTGATCAACTGAACCCGGGACTGCCAGTCCGGAAAGGTCACCTTTCACATCGGACAGGAATACGGGAACACCTTGCTTGGAAAAACTCTCGGCCAGAATTTGCAACGTTACGGTTTTACCCGTACCCGTCGCGCCTGCGATCAAGCCGTGACGGTTTGCGTATTTCAAGATCAAGCTTTGTGGGTCAGCGTAATCTATACCGCCGCCGCCAACAAATATCCGGTCGTTTTCCATAAAATGCCCTTTGCAAAATTGTTGCTTAGGAAATAACGCGATCACAGCCACAACGCCAGCCTTTATGCGTTCACCAAGGATCACACGTAGCGCATTTAGATTGATAGCCAAAGCAGAGGATTGCAAAAAATCTGTGATTGGAGTGTGGCCTGCGCCCCAAGTTTCCTCCACTTGACGGAGAGTCCCTGGCCTCGTCTAACGAAGTAAATAGCGTTTCATTCAGGCACTCATCGCGTAACTTGCCGTTAAAGCTTTCTATAAACCCATTCTGCTCGGGCTTGCGAGGGGCGATGTAATGCCAATCGATCCCGTTGTTCTGGACCCATCGTAGAATAGCCATGCTGGTAGATTCAGTGCCGTTATCCACTGCCTGGCAGGGTATTGCGTAGTGGTCCTATCAGCAATAGTGCCAAGGCAAATGGAGGCCCCCAAAGTTGGCTATCTAGGGCAGCCGCTAATATTCATTTACAAAGTGTTGCAAAATAGAATGGTGCCCGGGGGAGGCATTGAATTGCGGTCTCAGCGCAGCTCAAATCCTCTCACTTCCTGATAGCTACCAATAATATATGAACTTATCGAAACCATACTGTTTCAATTCGTATTATATCATCCTATATATCGGGGTGGATAGAAAAGGGGATTGAAGTGACCTTACAAAAACTGACGGCCATTAAAGTTAAGAGCGCCGTACCCGGAAAATACGCCGATGGCGGTGGGCTATGGTTGGTTAAGAGAGTAGATGGTGGTGGGCAATGGGTGTTGCGTGTCACCATTTATGGACGTAGGCGCGAAATGGGTTTGGGAAGTCTAGATGCTGTTTCCCTGAAAGAAGCCCGAGAAACGGCTGAACATTGGCGCTCTGTTGTCAGGCAAGGCAAAGACCCTATCAAAGAGCGGGAAAGGCTAAAACGCGAAGCAGCCAAAACCGATAGCACTCTAACTTCAGTGGCGGTTGAGGCATTTGAAGCTCGCAAAGCAGAGTTGAAAGACGATGGCAAGGCTGGGCGGTGGTTTTCTCCTCTTGAACTGCATGTGCTTCCCAAAATCGGCAAGATTCCGGTCGAGGAAGTTGATCAGCAAGACATTAAAACTACGCTCGCCCCCATTTGGCACGAGAAGGCCGATACAGCCCGAAAAGCAATCAACCGTCTTGCCATTGTGATGCGCCATGCGGCGGCTATGGGGCTTGATGTAGACATTCAGGCGACTGACAAGGCTAAGGCATTGTTGGGCAAATCTCGCCACGTCACCAGCCATATTCCAAGCCTTCACTGGAAAGAGGTTCCAACATTTTATGATAGCTTATCTGAAGGAACGACAACACATTTGGCACTGCGCCTTTTGATCTTGTCAGGCTTGCGCTCCAAACCAATACGGTTTTGCAATCTCGACCAGATTGAAGGTGATGTTTGGACCGTTCCCGCTGAATACATGAAGGCTCGCAAGGGTAAAGCTGTTGATTTTCGTGTACCTCTATCTAGCGAGATGCAATCTGTTATTGAGCTGGCGAAACCACTTGCCCGAGATGGCTTTCTGTTTCCTAGCGTTCGTAAGGGTGTGATCTCTGATGCCACTATGTCCCGCCTCATGGAACGTAGGGGCATGAAGGCGCGCCCACATGGCTTTAGGTCAAGTTTGCGGACATGGAGTGCTGAAGCAACCGACACATCACGAGACGTCGCTGAAATGGCTTTGGCACACGTCACAGGCAGCCAGGTTGAACGAACCTACAAACGGACCGACTTCCTTGAACAACGCCGCATAATGATGGAGCGTTGGGCTGATCATGTAATTGGTCAAATGGGAGATGTTGTTAGGATTGTTAGACATTGAAGAAGCGTGAGCGATATACCTACTGCTTGAAGCAGAAGAGGATGAACTACCATCACAATTAGGTAATAATATTTCGCACACGGATTTAGCTCTGCATTTAAGAACTGGTGCAGCGAAAACGCTAAACCCGACCGAAAAGTAGCTGACGCCGCTCTCGCCCATTCGCTCGGAAGCAAGATTGAACGAGCGCATACCCGTAGTGACTAATTTGAATGCCGCCGCTCGCTTGTGGAATTGTGGTGGAGGATTCGTAACTGGAGTGAATTGAAGCGCGGTGACGTTGGTTCGCTGATCTCGCGATCTAAGCCGGTGTATATACCTGTATTATAACAGTTTTCCAATCCTACTTATCACGAAACAAATGAGGTGCAAAGCGAGTGCATTTGGGACGGCAAGACGCAGAGAGAAACTAGGTTCATAAATCCAGAAAGGATCTAGAAATGTCAATAACCCCCCAAGCTCAACTTCTCAATGTTTCCGAAGTCGCGGAACTTCTCAGTCTCGGAAAGTCCTCCATTTGGAGGCATGTGAGCAATGGCACCCTTCCAAAGCCAATCAAAATTTGTGGCGCTACACGCTGGCGTAAATCTGACATTGAAACGTTCATAGAGAACGCTGCGTAAAAAAACCCACCCAATCATTCACGAACCGGGTGGGCATTATTCTCACATTCGCAATATGAGAATAGCGCATCTACACCCGGCAATCAACACAGGTGTAAGCATGAAAGATCTAAATGAAACTTATTCGGTGCAATCCAAATTTTCGCACATGGAAAGTCACGGCGATTACAGAAACGTCGTTCTTCAGTCCGACAACTATCGAGTCATTGTCTGCAAGGACAACTGGCAATGGATCATCCAGAGGATATGCGGCGCAAGGCATGGTGGACCGCGGTGGCGCTCGATCAGCTACATCCGGACGCGAAAAGCCTTAATCCGATTGTGGACGGGCTCTCTGGACGCCTCGCAACCAACTAGATGGCCGGAACTGGATAACTTGCCAAAGAATTTCGGAGGGTAGCAAAATGGCTAACAGACAGCCCAAACATAGTACAAAGAACGTCGAGCAATTTACTAAGCTCATACATGGCATGATGCAATCTGATGCGTGGCGCTGGCGCTCTCCCACCGCCCAAGCGCTCTATCCGTGGCTGTTCTGAATTGTTCAGTGGCTTCGGGAATGCAAGCGGCTCCCTGTTTGACTTGGCGGGGACATGCAGATGACAGAGAAAAAAGTGGAAGGACTGCCGAAAAGCAAAGGCCTATTCGCCGTCGACGTTGTCCAGTTTGAGAAAATTCGAGGGTTTGGGTTAGGAATTGTCGAAGCAGCAGTTTACCTCGCTCTTCTTGCTGGCTCCGACAAAAGCAACATATTGTCGACCTGGGGAATAAAGGGAATAAGAACATATACTGGGTTCACCCGGGCCGAAACAAAAGCCGCCATCGACAATCTTAGCCGATGCGGGTTAGTCGAACAATTGACAGTCAATAACAGACATAGCCGCAGAGAGCCCCGCTACCGGTTGCCAACGCATGAAAGCCGTCATGCATTGCGGGGCAAAGAAAAGGCAGTGTTAGAAGTCATTGTGGCCGGATGCCAACCTTCATGCGACAGTGAAATTCAGGCAGCTCACAGAGCAAAGGACAAGGGTTGGATTGAGCGCAGAGGTTCAGATTGGCAAATTGTGGAATATTCAAATGAAGTCGCATTTATTCCGAATTCGTTTGTGATTGCAGATGATGGGAATTCACCCTTAAGTCGCCTTATTACCTACGGTGAACTAGGTCCGGTTATGCTTGCAATCGAGCTTTACCAACATCAAAACCTTATGGAGAACCGTGGCGTTCCTGCAAATATGGTCAGGAAATACTGGGCAAACGAAAGCACTGATTTTCTTGGAAGGCACAAGCTGCACCACCTTGAGCTCGGCCGAACTTACAATAATTCGGAAACCAACAAAAAAAGCAGCTTCGACGGCGCGTCGAGTCACCCATGGCGAACACTAGCTTTTTGGGACAACCTGCATGTATTGGAAGCCCTTAATATCGTGGAGTGGGCGGCCTACAGCGCAAACGGTAAACCGACGGCTGGCGATGACTATGCATTCAACCATCCTCAGAGGCCGCTGGGCGTCCTTAGAGGCGGGAAACAAGTAAGGAGCACACCTGAGGCAATTCCTGCCTTCCTGAGTTATGTAATTCAATTACTCCACAACGGAGAAATAGGCCCCGATACGCCGTTGCAACTGGATGATTTAGTTTTGGACTGGCAAGTTATATCGCCGATTATTGCGATCGAAAACGCAACGGTTTCACACGTTGAGGCCGTGGGGATTTTACGAATGGTTCACCGAGCAGATACAGCGACAAACAAGGTTTGGTACAAAGAATTATGTGAAGAGTGTGAGAATGCTGTTTTTTTTATTGAGCAAGCAATCACGTCGAAATTCCCTCAAATAGTTGATATAACAACAGTTATTCGGTCTTCTTTGAACTCGTGAAGCGACACTTCAATTCACTTCAATGTTATTTCAATGCAACTTCAATGCTTATCAAACTTAAAAAGAGAAGGTATATACATGGCTCTCAAGAAAATTCGGCTAGAACGCCTTATCTCCCTTCTTAAACAAAACACCACGCTTACCGAAGTGTTAGAATGCTTAGAAGAAAAGTCACTACTGGCAAGTGAACCAATAAATTCAAACGTCATATACCTTGCCCCGGAACGTACAAAAAACACGGTAAAACTCAACACTTGAATACAACTTAGCTTTAGTAAGGTGGGTGAATGTGTGTTGTGGGAAAACATTTCCGAAGTTGCGATGATGAGACGCTCAAGTTGCCTATTCACCGAGCGGCCCCAAAATAGAATTCTGCTCCATAGACTCCGGCTCCTAAACTGTGCTTTCAATAAACGCAGGGATAAATTTTATGAGTTTGAGAAAAGAAAGGTATCTAATGCCATTTCTACGAGTGTTATTAATTGCCATTTCGCTTATAGCTGCCGCTATTCCAGGGAAACTCTATGCTGATATATATGACTCATTGTTCGAAGAATTTGACGCTCGCCCACTGAGAAACGATGAAAAAGTATTTCTCCAGGGCGCTCTTTCATTGCAGGGTTATTATCAGGGTTTGTTAGACGGCGCCTGGGGCCGCCAAAGCCAAAGTGCCATTGAGAGATATTCTGCAGAAATTTATGATAACGTTCCACTCAATGTTCACATAGCCCCGTTGGTCTTAGATTTCGACGAGAGCAACGAAGATGAAGACTGGACAACAAATTACTTGGCTGAATTTGGTGTTTCACTTATTTTACCCGCCCGTAATCTACGCCTAATAAAGAGGGAGCCCGGATATCTGTATTGGGAGCATACATCCAATTCGCTCAACATTTCCATTTCTGATATGACTCAAGGTCAAATGGTTGCTCTGCACCAAGATATTAGACAGTCAATTTCATATTTACGCGAGCCATATACAATACAGTACTCGAACAGATGGGTTACAAGCATAAGCCACAAGAGCGGCAACTTAGTCTATATTCGATCGGACTTAATAGGCGACCAATGGTCAACAGTATTCATTGCAACTGAACCCCATGATGCGAATTCGCTAAATTTCATCTCAACAAGTATTTCGATTGGACGGGTAAACGAGTTTCGGCTTCCGTTAGATGGTGAAATCGAAAGACTGTTTAAGCTTGCATTTAGTTACGTGGAGGATTCTGAAAATTCCACGCGTCAACAGGAAGATTCCACTGCGAACGAACCATTCGATGCTAACCCTGTTGGAGCAACCGGAACAGGCTTTTTTATAGATACCGAGGGAAGCGTCCTTACAAACGCGCATGTGATCGACAATTGTAAGTCATTGACCGTAGGCACAGTACCCTACCTAATTGCATCCAAATCCGATGATTTTGATTTAGCATTATTGCTTCCCTTAAATCCGTCCTCGAAACAGAGTTTCGCCAGTTTTGCTAGTAGGCCGGCGAAATTAAACGCAGATGTTACCGTTGCCGGTTTTCCTCTACCTGAAATACTGAGTGGCCTGAACGTGACGCGAGGGGCTGTCACTGCTCTTTCAGGACTTGGTGGAGGTTCCTTGCAAATGCAGATATCTGCGCCGGTTCAGCCCGGTAATTCCGGTGGGCCAGTTTTAGATAAGTCAGGTAATGTTATCGGTGTCGTTGTGGCAAAACTTGATAGCCTAAGAGTAGCCGAAGCGGTAGGGGACATCCCTCAGAATGTTAATTTTGCTATTAGGGGTGAAATCGCCAAGTTATTCCTTGGCTCCATTGGTGCTGATTATACAATATCGACGGAATCAGATAGACTTGAACCAATTATCATTGCGGATCGTGCTGCAGATTTTACAGTTTTAGTCGAATGTCGATAATAATCTGAGCCAAAAATATGGCCTCTGGCGCGTGAAAAACACCACTTTATCAGCCATAT
>DFBD01000002.1 GCA_002367255.1 Rhodobacterales bacterium UBA3089
GAAAAGTCCAGCCCGAACCCCATGTCTGCCAGCAAAGAGGTTTCCCACAAGGCATATCGTGCGGGCCAGTCGGGTGTCTCGCCAAGAGCATCCACAAGGTCAAGGGTCCGAGCGTAAAGCCGCGCGTGTTCCTCGCGTTCCGGCAGGCCAAGACAAAGAAGTGCCGAGATAGCCCCCATGGCGGCCAGCGCCGCGCGATCCCCCATGATTTGGACGGCGCGGGATTTAATCGGATCGATTGTGTAACTACCGAGGTGGTCCTCAAGGCGGGCTTTCCATTCGACGGAGAGTTGTGCGCCCGGTTGCAATATCGGAGACATCTTGCGCGAACCGCCGCCGCGCACTAACCCTGCGTGCCGACCGTGCGTTTGCGTAAATACTTCGATGATTGCGGAGCCCTCGCCGTGCTTTCGCACCGACAGCAAGACCCCTTCGTCGCGCCATTCCATATTGCGAACCTAGCCCGAAAGCCCATCTTGATCCAGTAGGCTTCGGCCCTGTTTGTCTTCGACCTCGATGACCCAGATGTCGGGGTCGTATTTGCGCTGGCGTGACAGGGCTTCTTCGACCTCGGCATCCGTGCCCTCAGAAAGCGGCACCCAGATGCGGTTGCCGTCTGTGTCGTAGCTGCGTTGATAGGCGGCGGCGTTACCATCCAGCGTGTTAACCTTGACCAGCACCGCGCCCGCAGTTACGTCACCGCGCGAGGTCAGGAAGGCAGGGATATCCATCCCCCGCAGGCGCGTCATATACGCCTTCACCCAAAATTCGGATGTAATGCGCGGGGTCATTTGCCGTCTTTGAAGTTCAGCCCCATTTCGGCAAAGCGCTCGGGGTCGTTCAGCCATTTGGGGCGGACTTTGACTTGCAGGAACAGGTGGACATCGCGGTTAAGGAACTCTTTCAATTCCTGACGCGCAGCCATGGAGACGGATTTGATCGTCTCGCCTTTTGGCCCAAGGATGATACCTTTGTGACCGTCGCGCATAACGTATATTAGCTGGTCAACCCGAACCGAACCGTCTTTGCGATCGGTCCATTTTTCGGTTTCCACGGTCAGTTGGTAAGGCAATTCCTGATGCAATCGAAGCGTCAGTTTTTCGCGGGTAATTTCGGCGGCTAGCAGGCGCAGCGGTAAATCGGCGATCTGATCTTCGGGGTAAAGCCATGGGCCTTCGGGTAGCTCCTTCGCCAACCATTCCTTCAAATCCTCGGTGCCGTGGCCTTTCTCGGCAGAGATCATGAATGTCGCGGTGAAGTTAAACAGCGCATTCAGTTCTGTGGACAATGCCAGCAAAGCATCGCTTTTAACACGGTCGATCTTGTTGATGGCCAACACGATTTGGCGACCTTCAACACGTTCTTCCAGTGCTTCCAGAATGGCTTTGACGCCTTCGGTAACGCCGCGATGGGCCTCTACCAGCAGGACAACCAAATCCGCGTCAGCGGCACCAGTCCATGCTGCGGTTACCATGGCACGGTCCAGATTGCGGCGGGGGCGGAACAAGCCGGGGGTGTCTACGAAGATGATCTGGGTGTCGTCTTTGATCGTGATGCCACGAATGCGGGCGCGGGTAGTCTGCACTTTGTGCGTAACGATGGAGACTTTGGCCCCCACCATTTTATTCAACAAGGTTGATTTTCCGGCATTCGGTTCGCCGATCAGGGCGACGTATCCGCAGCGGGTTTCAGCCATATCAGGCCTCCAGTTCTTTTAGTAATGTGGCGGCTGCCAATTGTTGCGCGGCCCGTTTGCTGGGGGCTGTTGCGCGGGCGGATTGGCCGTTTTGCAGCTGTGCTTCGATAACGAAAACCGGTGCATGGTCTGGACCGCTACGCTCGATTTCTGCATATTTTGGCGGTGGCATGCGGCGGGCTTGTGCCCATTCCTGCAAGTCTGATTTCGGGTCAGCGGCGTTTTCTTCGGCGGCTGCGATGCGTTTGCCCCACAGTCGCAGAATCAGGGTTTTGGATGCGTCAAACCCGGCATCAAGATAAACGGCGGCGATTACGGCCTCCATTGCATCGCCTAGCAGCGCGGTTTTCTTGCGGCCGCCCGACAGCATTTCCGAGCGCCCCAGCATTAGCGCAGCACCCAGATCGATGCCCTCCGCCACCTCGGCGCAGGTTTCTTTTCGCACCAACGCGTTCAGGCGCGGGGCGAGTTTGCCTTCGCGGGCATCCATATCGTCGTTCAGCAATGCTTCGGCAATAACCAAACCCAACACACGATCGCCAAGAAATTCGAGGCGCTGGTTGTCAGGGCGGGTCGTCGTGGATAGGGATGAATGCGTTAACGCCTGGTGCAGCAATTCAGGGCGGGAAAACTGGTGCCCTAACCGCTGGATAAATGCTGTGGTGCTTGCTGAAAGCTTCAATCGACTGCCTTTAGATAGCGATCCGAGCGCCAATCCCAGAATTTCCACAATGCGCTACCGGCAGCGGAAAATACGATGCGGTCAGCGCGACCAATGATATTTTCGGCAGGGACAAAGCCAACGCCGGGGCTATAGCCACGCTGCGCGAAACGGCTGTCGACGGAATTGTCGCGGTTGTCACCCATGAAGAAATAATGCCCCTCGGGGACAAGGAATTCTTGTGTGTTGTCTGCGCCCGATTCCTCGATATTCAGAACTTCGTGGACCACACCGTTCGGAAGGGTCTCCATGGCGCGTTCTTTGATACAATCGCCACCCAAAGCCGGGCGGGTGTTTGAACAACGCGGGAAGCCCTGCTCTGGTCCCTGTTTTTCGAAAGCCTCTATGAAAGGGGCGATGGCTGTTTGCGGGGCAGGATTGCCGTTGATGTAAAGAATGCTGTCTTTCATCTGGATGCGGTCGCCCGGCAGGCCGATCAGACGTTTGATATAGTCCGCGCCGTGAACAGGGTGCTTGAACACTACAACGTCGCCGCGCTCCGGGTCATTTCCCAGCAGGCGCTCGTCAGACCCTTTGGCAAAACCACAGAAATCGGTGCCAAACATGCTCGGGCAGGAGGCATAGGAATATCCGTAGGTGAATTTGTTTACGAACAGGAAATCGCCGATCAGCAACGTTGATTTCATCGAGCCCGACGGAATCCAGAACGGTTGGAACAACAGGGTGCGGATCAGGCCCGCCAGAATAAGTGCAAATACGACCGTTTTGACGGTTTCAAGCAAGCCGCCGTCGTTCGAAGGTTTAGATGCCATTGTCTGAAAATTCCCTGTGTTCAATTCCGGCAGCTTTTCGCTGTTGCTGTGCGCGGTGTCAAGCTATCAGGGCGCTTTTGGCAACGCCTCGATTATTACAAATGCCTGCGCCCACGGGTGATCGTCGGTCAGGGTTACATGGATATGGGGG
>DFBD01000115.1 GCA_002367255.1 Rhodobacterales bacterium UBA3089
CGTGCCAACATTTTTAAAGTTGTTTTCCGAGATATGGCCATTTAGATAAGGTTGGGAAAATAAATTTATAAGGCATTGATAATACTGAAAAAGAAACTTCACGATTTCGTGATAATATTATCTGCGGGTGGCCGGAAATTATTTAAATTGAGATATTCGCATTTTGCGAACTTTCAATCTTGGGTGTTTTGGCGTTTTGCAAGGCAGGTTGCAAAACGCCGTATTTTTGATCAGCCTTCCAGCTTCTTCGCTTCGCGTTTACGCTCGTGCGTATCAAGGTGACGCTTGCGAAGGCGGATGTTTTTTGGCGTAACTTCGACCAGTTCATCGTTGTCGATATAGGCAATCGCCTCTTCGAGGCTGAACCGCGTCGGGGTCGTCAGAACAACTGCTTCATCTTTACCGGATGCCCTAACATTCGAGTGCTTTTTGCCCTTGACCGGGTTCACTTCAAGGTCATTACCGCGCGAATGCTCGCCGATTATCATGCCGCGATAAAGTTTCTCCTGAACGCCGATGAAGAACTTGCCGCGATCTTCAAGGTTGAACAGCGCGTAAGCAACGGACTCGCCGTCTTCCATGGAAATCAGAACGCCAGCGCGACGGCCTTCGATTTTACCCTTGAACGGAGCCCAGTCGTGGAAAATGCGGTTGATAACGCCCGTGCCGCGCGTATCCGTCAAGAACTCGCCGTGATATCCGATCAGGCCGCGCGATGGCACATGGGCCACGATACGGGTTTTGCCAACACCGCCGGGGCGCATCTCGGCCAGCTCGCCTTTGCGCTGGGTCAGTTTTTCGATCACAGTGCCCGAGTATTCATCATCCACGTCAACCGTAACTTCCTCGACAGGTTCATGACGCACACCATCGATGTTGCGGAACAGAACTTGCGGACGCGAGATTGACAGCTCGAACCCTTCGCGGCGCATGTTTTCGATCAAAACACCCATCTGCAATTCGCCACGACCGTGAACTTCGAACGCATCGCCGGTTTCAGTGTCGTTTACGCGGATCGCCACGTTGGATTCAGCTTCCTTAACCAGACGGTCACGAATAACGCGCGACTGAACCTTGTCACCATCGCGACCCGCAAGCGGCGACGTGTTGATGCCGAAAGTTACGGTAATGGTCGGCGGATCAATCGGCTGCGCCTCGATCGCTTCGGTGACGTCTTTGTCACACAGCGTATCGGCCACGGTCGCGGTTTTCATACCGGCAATCGCTACGATGTCACCAGCTTCGCCCGCGTCAATCGGGGCTTGTTCCAGACCGCGATATGCCAGAACTTTTGTCACGCGGAAGTTTTCGATCAACGTGCCGTCGCGCGACATCGCTTTGATGTTGTCACCAGCTTTAACAACGCCGGATTCAACACGGCCTGTCAGCAGGCGGCCAAGGAATGCGTCGCCGCCCAAGGTTGTGGCCAACATGCGGAACGGCTCGTCGCGGTGGGCGATCTGTGCCGGGGATGGGACGTGCTTGATAACCAGCTCCATTAGCGCGTTCAGATTTTCGCGGGGGCCTTCCAGTTCGTTATCAGCCCAGCCGGAGCGACCCGAAGCGTAGAGCACAGGGAAATCCAGTTGCTCGTCATTGGCGCCAAGGTTGGCGAACATGTCGAAACATTCGTCAAGGGCGCGGTCAGGCTCGGCGTCGTGCTTGTCTACTTTGTTTAGAACCACGATAGGGCGAAGGCCAAGGGCCAGCGCTTTGGCGGTTACGAATTTCGTCTGTGGCATCGGGCCTTCAGCTGCATCGACCAGAAGGATAACGCCGTCCACCATGGATAGGATCCGCTCAACCTCGCCACCGAAATCGGCGTGGCCGGGGGTGTCTACGATGTTCACACGAACGCCGTTCCATTCAACCGAAGTCGCCTTGGCGAGAATAGTAATTCCGCGCTCTTGCTCAAGATCGTTGGAATCCATCGCGCGTTCCTGCTGGGATTCGTTTTCGCGGTAAAGGCCGGATTGCTTGAGAATCTCGTCCACCAGAGTGGTTTTACCGTGGTCAACGTGGGCGATGATAGCGACGTTACGCATATCCATGAGGCATATCCTTTGAAAATAAATGCGGGGCAGCCCATCAGACAACCCCGTTCGCGCACGACATAAGCCTTTACGCAGCGTTTGGCAAGAAGATGCTTGCACCTGTGCTGTTTGTCACGCCAAATAGTTTGAGTATTTATGCAAAGGAGAAGACCATGCGTGCCATGCGGATACACGAACTGGGGCAGCCGATGACTTTGGACGAGGTTTCACTGCCCGAGCCGCAAGCGGGGCAAGTGCGGGTGCGTGTTCATACCTGCGGGATCAATTTTGGTGACACGCTGATTGTGCAAGGCAAGTATCAGGAAAAGTTTGATCTGCCATTTTCGCCGGGCATGGAGATCTGCGCAACTGTCGATGCTTTGGGCGACGGGGTTTCAAACCTGACCGTTGGCCAGCGGATTGCTTCCTATAGCGGTGTCGGCGGGCTGGGGGAATATGCCTGCATTCCCGCCGCAACCTGTGTGCCTGTGCCGGATGGCATGTCAGACGTAGACGCAGCGGCGTTTTTGGTAGCCTACGGAACCAGCCATGTGGCGCTTGACTATAAGGCTGGCCTGAAAGCGGGTGAGACGTTGCTGGTGTTGGGGGCCTCGGGTGGGATCGGACTAACTGCGGTGGAGCTGGGCAAGTTGATGGGCGCAACTGTGATTGCTTGCGCGCGCGGGGCTGATAAGCTGGCGGTGGCCAAGGCGGCGGGGGCGGATCATTTGATCGACAGTTCTTCGCAAGACATTCGCGAGATCGTTAAATCCTTGGGCGGGGCCGATGTGGTTTATGATCCTATCGGCGGCGACCAGTTCAAAGCAGCGTTGCGTGCGTGTAACCCCGAGGCGCGCATAATTCCCCTTGGTTTTGCCAGTGGCGAGGTCCCGCAGATTCCTGCCAACATCCTGCTGGTGAAGAACATCACCGTGATCGGGTTTTACTGGGGTAGCTACGCCAAGTGGAAACCGAGCGTCCTGACGGACAGTTTTGTGCAACTATTCCAGTGGCACGCCGAGGGGCGCTTAAAGCCGCATGTCAGCCACGTCCTGCCGCTTGAGAAAGCTAACGAGGCGTTGCAATTGCTGATTGACCGAAAGGCGACGGGGAAGGTTGTGGTACGGGTCAGTTAAAAGGTTAACGTCTATTCCGCTGCTCTTAACGCGACTGGTCCATAAGCCTGCCGCACCAGGTTTGCCAATCTTTCGGCCAGCGCGAGTTGCGGGCCGGCGGCCATATACATATTGATGTTGAAAAGTGGCAAGTCCGGTAACGCCCCGTTGTGCGGGATAACCTCTAGGTGATGATCAACAGTGCCTTCCAACGCCGCGTGAATCGCCAGATCGGCGGAAACCGATGCTTCGACCGTGCGGACGGAATCGGATTCGACCGCCATTTCCCAAAGGATTCCCGCGTCGTCCAAAGCGCGCTGGGCGTAGCCACGAAAGGCGCAATCATGCTCGAATGCCAGACGGGCAGGGCGGGCCTTCCAGCAAGTTCCCTCCGGCGATCCAACCCATAACATCTGTGCGCACTGCAAGGTTTCACCACCGCTGTCTAGTTGGGTTTCCGTGGTCAGGATCATATCCACCTCGCCGCGCGCCAACTGGCGTTTCAAGCGGCTGGTATAAGAGGAAATCAGGTTAACCTTGATGCGCGGGTATTCGATGGCAAACCGTTGTAATACCGTGGGAATATAGGGGTATATGATGTCAGATGGGACGCCTAAGGTGATCTCGCCTTTATAGGCCTGATCCGTCATGCGGGCCCAAATTTCGTCGTTCAATGCTAAAATCCGGCGGCCATATCCCAGCATTTGTTCGCCGTGCGCTGTTAAGGCTACCCCGCG
>DFBD01000264.1 GCA_002367255.1 Rhodobacterales bacterium UBA3089
GCGCGATTGGGTGACCAATGTGCATGACACATTTTACTGCATCGGTACGGTGGCTGGCCCACATCCGTACCCCGCAATGGTTCGTGATTTCCAGACGATAATAGGTAAGGAAGCGCGCGCGCAAATTATGGAGCAGGAAGACCGGTTGCCGGATTCTCTTGTGGCGTGCATCGGTGGTGGATCAAATGCGATGGGGCTTTTCTATCCGTTTCTTGACGACACCGATGTGAAGATTATCGGTGTCGAGGCTGGTGGACATGGTGTTGACGACCGGATGGAACATGCGGCGAGTCTGGCTGGTGGTCGCCCAGGCGTATTGCACGGCAACCGCACGTATTTACTTCAAGATGACGACGGACAAATCCTAGAAGGCCACTCGATTTCGGCAGGCCTCGATTACCCCGGCATCGGGCCAGAGCATTCCTGGCTGAATGACCTCGGGCGTGTGGAATATGTATCGGTGACCGATACCGAGGCGCTGGATGCGTTCCAGCTTCTATGTGCTACGGAGGGGATAATTCCCGCGCTGGAATCTTCGCACGCGCTGGCGCATGTTACAAAAATTGCGCCGGATTTGCCGGAAGATCACATCATGATTGTGAATTTGAGCGGTCGTGGCGACAAGGATATCTTTACTGTCGCAAAAACGCTCGGCATCGAGATCTGATGCGCTCCGCGTTTCACCTCGCTTACAATGTCCGTGATCTAGATGATGCGCGGGCGTTTTATGGGGATTTGTTGGGCTGTGCCGAGGGGCGCAGCACCGACACTTGGGTGGATTTCGATTTCTTCGGGCACCAGATTTCGTTGCATATTGGCGAACCCTTTTCAGTTGCTAAAACTGGTTTGGTAGGTGGAACGAAGGTTCCGATGCCGCATTTGGGCGTGGTTTTGCCATTGAAAAATTGGAATGCTCTTGCAAGCAAACTGCAAGCGGCTGATGTAGAGTTTCTGATTGCACCGTCGGTGCGTTTCGAAGGTGAACCGGGTGAGCAGTGGACGATGTTTTTCCACGATCCAAGCGGAAACCCGATTGAAGTGAAGGGTTTCGCGGATTTTGACGGGCTTTTTGCCGGTTAACGCTAGATTGCGGCCAGCTCGGTTTTGATTAAACGCACTGCTGAAAGCGGGTCTTCGGCTCTCCAGATCGGCCGCCCAACAACAATATGATCAGCCCCGTCGTTTATGGCAACGGCGGGTGAAGTTACCCGTTTTTGGTCGTCCGTGTTTGTACCGGCTGGCCGTACACCGGGAGTTACGATCAGTTTACCCGTCGCCTCGGGGAGGGCGCGGATCATTGCGGCCTCTTGTGGGCTGGCGATTACGCCATCAGCGCCTGCCAGAAATGCAAGGCGGGCACGTTCTGTGACGATGCCCTGAATTTCGCCATCGCGGATCATTGCAACGTCAAGATCGTTGCGGTCCAGTGATGTTAAAATTGTTACGGCTAGAATCTTCATGCCGGTGTCGCCCCGCCCCGCTACTGCAGCACGAACCACATTCGGGTCGCCGTGGACGGTCAGAAAATCCAAATCGAATTGCGCCAGCCCGGCGACCGCGTTTTCCACGGTTTGGCCGATGTCGAACAGTTTCATATCCAGAAAGACGCGTTTGCCCATTTCGGTTAGCTCGTTGGCGAGGGCTAGCCCGCCACCAGTCAGCATTCCAAGGCCGATTTTGTAAAATGATACTTCGTCGCCCAGCTTTTCAACAAGGCGTAAACCTTCCAGTGCATTGGGAACATCGAGGGCGACTATTAGGCGGTCATCGGCTTGCATGGCTGGCTCCTTTACGATTTGTAAAGGATTCGCATGTCCGGGTCCTCGGTGCAATACATATGTACCCAGATATAGGCGTGGTAAAACAGCGCGAGGACCAGCGCGTTCCACGACCCCAGAAGCAGGCCAATGCCCCACAAGCCAGTGAAGACGAAGGTATACATCGCGTTGTCGGAAAACTTGAACGCGCCTTGGTTAACCATCGGCATGTTCAGATATTCGTCGTAAAAATGGTCGCCGCCAAGGGCGCGGTTAATGGTGAAGTATTTCAGGACGGAATGCATCGTGTAGGCGACGAGCAGGATTAGCACGGCGCCGGCAACCAGTTGTATGCTCCGGTTCCCGCCAAGCGAGCCATAATCGGAGATGCCGACAATGACCAGCAGCAGGGGGCGTGCCCCTAAGAGCGGAAGGAATATAGCGGCCCATATTTTCAAGGCCCTGTCTCCGAATAGGCGCACCATTACGTCGAAGTGTAGTTGTAGGCGAAATACCACCGCGACGATGCTTTGGTGGATAAGGCCGATCGCGATGGTGATGTAGGCCCATGTGATGGTGGTTACGCCCAAAAAGCTACCGCCGTTATCTCGCAACAGGCTGCATGTACCAATCGTAAGTAAGGCCGCGATCATGGCGTGTTGGATTTGGCCACGAAATATCGTTGATTTCGGGGTGGTTGCGCGTATTTCGGTCAAGCTTCGCATAGTTTATACCTCCAGTTTCAAAGAGCCTAGCAGAATTGCTGGTATTCTCAAAACGCGAGTCCTTGCAAGGTCTTACCTGCAACCCTACTTATTAACCGAAGGGTCATACTTGACGTGCCATTTGGGCGTCGAATGTATGAGCGCCAAAAAGGAGAATAGGATGAACTTCGAGAAGTTTACCGAGCGTAGCCGCGGTTTCGTACAGGCCGCTCAAACAATTGCCCAACGTGAAGAACACCAGCGGTTTATGCCTGAACATCTGTTGAAGGCACTGTTGGATGATGATCAGGGGCTTGCCGCAA
Source organism: Rhodobacterales bacterium UBA3089 (assembly GCA_002367255.1). Lineage (GTDB taxonomy): Bacteria > Pseudomonadota > Alphaproteobacteria > Rhodobacterales > Rhodobacteraceae > NORP23. The sequence goes on from DFBD01000264.1 coordinate 2,785, forward strand.
ACCTGATTAAACGGGCTGGCGGTGCGCCAAATGTTGCCATTGCCGAGGTTGACGCGGCGGTTGCCAAGTTGCCGAAGGTTTCGGGCGATCAGCTTTATATGGATGGCCAGACCAGCAAGGTTTTGGCTGAGGCTGAAAAGATGGCCGACAAGGCGGGCGATAGTTTCGTTACCGTTGAGCGTTTGTTAACGGCGTTGGCTGTAACCAAATCCGAGGCCGAGAAGGCGTTGAAGACCGCCAAGGTAACCGCGCAAGCGTTGAATGAGGCGATTAACGATATTCGTCAAGGTCGGACAGCAGACTCCGCGAGCGCGGAGGACAGTTACGACGCATTGAAAAAGTACGCCCGTGATCTGACCGAGGCTGCCCGCGAGGGTAAAATTGACCCAATCATAGGACGCGACGAAGAAATCCGTCGTACGATGCAGGTTCTTGCGCGGCGTACCAAGAACAACCCGGTCCTGATCGGCGAGCCCGGCGTTGGTAAAACAGCGATTGCCGAAGGCTTGGCGTTAAGGATTGTTAACGGTGATGTGCCTGACTCGATTGCTAACAAAAAGTTAATGTCGTTGGATATGGGCGCGCTGATTGCTGGTGCTAAGTATCGCGGCGAGTTTGAAGAGCGGCTTAAAGCCGTTCTGAACGAAGTTACCGATGCGAATGGTGAAATCATTCTGTTTATAGACGAGATGCACACGCTTGTCGGTGCAGGTAAGTCAGACGGGGCAATGGATGCTAGCAATCTGTTGAAACCTGCCTTGGCGCGGGGTGAATTGCATTGCGTTGGTGCGACTACACTTGATGAATACCGTAAACATGTGGAAAAAGACGCAGCCTTGGCGCGGCGGTTCCAACCTGTGATGGTAGATGAGCCGACGGTCGAAGACACCATTTCCATTCTGCGCGGCATCAAGGAAAAATACGAGCTGCACCACGGTATCCGGATTTCAGACCGTGCGTTGGTTGCGGCTGCAACCTTGTCGGATCGCTACATCACCGATCGCTTCTTGCCGGATAAAGCCATCGACCTGATGGACGAAGCCGCCAGCCGTCTGCGAATGGAGGCGGACAGCAAACCCGAAGAGCTAGACGCGCTTGACCGCGAGATTTTGCAAAAGCAGATCGAGGCAGAAGCGTTGAAGCAGGAAAAAGACGACGCCTCGGCTGATCGTCTGGTGAAACTGTTAAAAGAACTGTCCGGCTTGCAAGAAATGTCAACCGGCATGACGGCGCGTTGGCAGGCTGAACGTGACAAGATGGCAGGTGCGCGGGACATCAAAGAAGAACTCGAATCCGCAAGGGCCGAGTTGGACCAAGCGATGCGATCTTCTGATCACGCAAAGGCAGGGGAGCTGACGTACAGCATTATCCCCAACCTCGAAGCGCGGCTGTCTGATGCTGAAGAGGCCGAAAACGAAGCGACAGATGTTATGGTCGAAGAGGCAGTAATGCCTGAGCATATCGCATCCGTAGTAGAGCGGTGGACCGGTATTCCGGTGGATAAAATGCTGGAAGGCGAGCGGGAAAAACTACTGAAGATGGAAGCCGAACTTGGCAGGCGTGTGATAGGCCAGAACCTCGCGGTGACGGCTGTATCCAACGCGGTTCGCCGTGCGCGGGCTGGTCTGAATGACCCGAACCGCCCGTTAGGCAGCTTCTTGTTCCTCGGGCCAACTGGGGTGGGTAAAACCGAACTGACCAAAGCATTGGCCGAATACCTGTTCGACGATGACACCGCCATGACCCGTGTGGATATGTCGGAGTTCATGGAGAAACACTCGGTCTCTCGTCTGATCGGCGCCCCTCCGGGGTACGTCGGGTATGACGAAGGTGGTGTGTTGACCGAAGCGGTGCGGCGCAAACCTTATCAGGTGATCCTGTTTGACGAGGTCGAGAAAGCGCATCAGGATGTGTTCAACGTATTGTTGCAGGTTCTGGATGATGGCCGTTTGACCGATGGGCAAGGGCGTTTGGTTGATTTCAAGAACACGCTTATCATCTTGACATCGAACCTTGGATCGCAGGCGCTTAACGATACATCGTTGGATACAGGAGAGGCTAAGGAAGTTGTAATGGAGGCCGTGCGCGGCCACTTCCGTCCCGAGTTCCTGAACCGCTTGGACGAGATCGTCGTGTTTGATCGCCTAAGTCGCGAGAATATGGACGGGATCGTTGATATCCAGTTAGGTATTCTTGGAAAACGTCTGGGCGCGCGCAAAATCACGCTGGAACTGGATGAAGCGGCTCGTAAGTGGCTGGCTGATACCGGATATGATCCAGTGTATGGTGCGAGGCCGCTGAAACGGGTGATCCAGACTTACCTTCAAAACCCGCTGGCCGAAATGCTGTTGGGGGGTGAGGTGTTTGACGGCGCCAAGGTGTCAATATCGGCAGATAGTGAGGGCTTGGTTATCGGGCAGGCGGTGAACGTCGACGAAGCCGAAACGGTACACTAGCCGGTAATATATTAAATAGGCCCAGCCAAATTTCGGCTGGGCCTATTTCGTTTATCGTCAAAGATGGCCGTTAGCCATCAATCGCTTCCAGAATGATAGCGCTCAACATTTCGTTTACGGGTATCATGCTGTCGCCGGGCATGAAGCGATGACCCACTGTCGTTTGATCAGGATTTTCTGGTGTGGAAAATACGAAGATGCCATACGGGCAAAATGCGATGTTCATGATGTCCACTTCCATCACATCGCGTGACACGGATGCCGAGCAGAAGCTATAAACCACGCCCTCGGAATATAGCGTGATATCGGAACCGACATCCACGCGTGTACGTTCTAGCATTTCACCGACATGGCTGACCGAGTCGATTGTTAGCCCTGAGTCGAGAATCGCACTTTCAACGGAAAATGCTACGTTATCGAAGGAATCATCCACGACCCAAGAGGTGATATCTTGGGCAAATGCGGGAGTCGCGAGGAATATCGCGGCTATTAGGGCTATTATACGGTTAGGCATGGTGTCCTCCTTTATTAGAATGCGGTTCTGATTGGCAAATTGCCGTAAAACTTGCCGTCTTGCGTTGATGTATATCATGGAAA
>DFBD01000096.1:0-17402 GCA_002367255.1 Rhodobacterales bacterium UBA3089
GACTGGTATGTCGAGTTTGCCAAGCCGCTGTTCCAGTCCGATGATGCCGCCGTTGTGGCGGAAACGCGGGCGACTATGGCTTGGGCGATTGATCAATGCCTGATCTTGCTGCACCCGATTATGCCGTACATTACCGAACAGCTTTGGGGCGACATTGCAGAGCGCGAAAAGATGTTGGTGCACGCCGATTGGCCACAATATAATAGCGCCGATCTGGCGACCCCGACTGCGGACGCAGAACTTCACTGGGTGATCGGCCTTATCGAAAGTATTCGCTCGGTCCGTGCAGAAATGCGGGTGCCTGCGGGTGCGAAAATTCCGATGGTGCAGTTGCAACTTGATGATGCAGGCAAAGGCGCGTTGGCGCGTAATGTTATGTTGATCAAGCGTATGGCGCGTATCGAGGATATTTCCGAAGCAACGGAGGCCCCGAAAGGCGCAATCACAATCGCGGTTGAGGGCGGTACTTTCTGCTTGCCGCTGGCCGATATCATTGATGTTGACGCGGAAAATACCCGCCTTTCGAAAGCGATCGAAAAGCTGGCGAAGGAAGTGGGTGGCCTCAAAGGCAAGCTGTCGAACGAGAAGTTCACCGCCAAAGCCCCTGCCGCTGTGGTCGAGGAAAATCGTCAACGTTTGATATCTGCGACCGAGGAAATCGAAAAACTCGAAGCGGCGATGAAGCGATTGGCCGATTTGGGGTGACGTAATCGTAAAAGCATTGTTATCTAAAGGGGCGCCATTGTGCGTCCCTTTTTTATGGAGCCTGTTTTGAGTAAACCTCTCGCTGAACGTAATGATTTCATTTTGCTTTTGGGTGGCCTGTCGGCGCTAACGGCCCTGACCATCGATATCACGGCCCCCGCGACAGGGGTGATTGCACGCAATTTATCGGTGAGCGAAAGCATGGGCTCGATGATTGTGGGTGTATATTTTCTATCCTATGGGGTTGGCCAGCTGTTCTGGGGGCTATTGTCGGATGCTTTTGGGCGTAAGAAGGTGCTGTTGATAAGCTTGGCACTGTTTACAGCGGCATCGGTCGGGGCTGCGTTGGCGACCAGTTTTTGGGTATTAATTGCCTTTCGCGTAGCACAAGGTTTGTCGGCGGGGGCACCTGTAATTGCGCGCGCAATGGTGCGAGACATCGGCAGCGGCGTGGTTGCGGCGAAAATACTGGCAGTTTTGATGGCCGTAACCGCGATAGCGCCGATGATTGCCCCGATCATGGGAGCGGGGCTTATGGTGCTTTTTTCGTGGCGCGCTATTTTTGTATTTTTGGCTTTATTCGGAATCGCACTGTTATTGTTGTCAGGCTTCAACACACCGGAAACAGCAAAAGAGACCCGTCCGGAACGGTTTAGTCTTCGGTTTGTTACCTATGCTTTCAAGTATCTGTTTCGGCAGCGTGATTTTTTGGTAGGAATGAGCGTGTCGAGTCTGACATTTGGTGGGTACGCCAGTGTTTTGTCAATCGGTGCTGTCGTAGTGGAGCGGATGTACGCGCTGCCACCTACTGCATTCGGTACGATTTTTGCGATCGGTGCGATTTTTATTTTAGGTGGATCCGTAGCGGTGCGCCTTTTGGTTGGGCGTATAGGGCTGCTGAATATCGGCACTATTTCGGTAAGTGTTCTTGGAGTTGCGAGCGTACTTCACGCTGTTTTGCTTTTCATGGAACCAACTTTAACCGTTTTTTGGGGGGCTGTTTGCATGTATATGCTGGCGTTTGGTTTGATTTTACCCTCAGCACAGGCGGTCGCGATGGAACCCGCAGGGGATATGCCGGGGTTTGCGTCTTCGGTTCTGGGGTCAATGTTGATGATCGCCGGAGCTTTGGGTACGATGGTCGCGGGGGCTTTGCTGGATGAAAGCCATGTTGCAATAAGCGGAACGATGACAATTTTTGGCGTACTGGCGGTTGGTTGTTTTATCGCTGCCCGTGTTTATGATCGAAGAAAAGTTAAGGGGTAGGGATATGACAGGACCTAGATACACCAAACTTGTGGCGAGCCTGCCCTCCACTGTGCCGTTTGTTGGCCCAGAAACGCAGGAGCGTGCGCGGGGGCAAAAATTTGCCGCACGGCTTGGGGCGAACGAGAATGTCTTTGGTCCGTCCCCCAAGGCGATATCCGCGATGCAAGCGGCGGTGCCGGACGTGTGGATGTACGGCGACCCGGAAAACTACGATCTGAAACAGGCTTTGGCGGCGTTTCATGGCATTCGGCCTGAAAACATCGTTGTCGGGGCGGGAATTGACGGATTGCTCGGTTCGCTTTGCCGGATGCTGGTAAGTGATGGAACGCCGGTTGTTACCTCGCTTGGGGCGTACCCGACTTTTAATTTTCATGTCGCCGGGTATGGCGGGGCGTTGCATACGGTGCCTTATAATGGAGATTTCGAGGATCCTTCTGCGTTGGTAGCTAAGGCACACGAGGTTGATGCCTCGCTTATGTATTTTGCCAATCCGGATAATCCGATGGGCACATGGCACGGCGCGGATGTGATGCAGGAAATGATTGATAATGTGCCTGACGGCACGGTGCTTTGTCTGGACGAGGCGTATGTTGAATTTTCGCCTGAGGGGACGGCTCCGGCAATAGATACCGATAATCGCAACGTGATCCGAATGCGGACCTTTTCCAAAGCTTACGGGATGGCGGGCGCGCGGGTTGCCTATGCGATTGGGCATGCGGATTTGATTAATTCGTTCAACAAGGTGCGTAACCATTTCGGCATGAATCGCGCTTCGCAAGCGGGGGCATTGGCGGCACTTGAGGATCAACAGTATTTGGCGCAAACGCTTTCAGATGTGCGTGCGGCGAAGGAGCGGATTGGCGATATTGTACGACGGTTTGGTCTGGAGCCCATCCCCTCGGCCACGAATTTCGTGACGGTGGACTGTGGAAAAGACGGGGATTACGCGCGTGCGCTTGTCGGTGCATTGATCGACCAGAACATTTTTGTTCGAATGCCATTCGTTGCCCCGCAAGATCGATGTATACGCGTTTCGGCGGGCCGACCGCAAGATATTGACTTGTTCGAGAAGGCACTGCCGTTAGCTATGGAGACTTTGAAATGACCGACTACCCACGCGACATGATTGGATATGGCGCAACCGCGCCGGAGGCCCATTGGCCGAACGACGCCCGTATAGCGGTGCAATTTGTGATTAATTACGAGGAGGGCGGCGAGAATTGCATCCTCCACGGGGATGCGGCCTCGGAAGCTTTTTTGTCCGAGATTGTTGGGGCTGCCGCGTGGCCTGGACAGCGGCATCCAAATATGGAGTCGATCTATGAATATGGCTCGCGGGCTGGGTTTTGGCGTTTGCACCGGATGTTTACGGGGCGTGATATTCCGGTGACGGTTTTTGGCGTTGCAATGGCGTTGGAGCGTAATCCCGAAGCGGTTGCAGCCATGAATGCTGCGGGTTGGGAAATTGCCAGCCACGGCTATAAATGGATTGATTACAAGGACGTGCCGGAGGAAGTTGAGCGTGAGCATATCGCAGAGGCGATCCGTCTTCATACCGAGGTGACAGGGCAAAAACCGGTTGGTATGTATCAGGGGCGTTCCTCGGAAAACACGCATCGTTTGACGATGGAGGCAGGGTTCGAGTATTCAGCGGACAGCTACGCTGACGACATTCCTTATTATGTCAATGGGCCGGATGGGCCGTTTTTGATGATGCCCTATACGCTGGACGCAAATGATATGCGCTTTGCCTCGCCGCAGGGGTTTAACTCGGGCGATCAGTTTTTCAACTACCTGAAGGACAATTTTGATGTTTTGTATGCCGAGGGTGGACGGATGATGTCCGTTGGTTTGCATTGTCGTCTTGTCGGGCGTCCCGGGCGGGCGGCGTCATTGGCGCGGTTCCTTGATTATGTGCGGGGGCATAAGGATGTTTGGTTAACGACACGTGAGGATATCGCGAAGCATTGGCGTGAGGAGCATCCTCCGGTTTAGTTCGTTTTTGATAAACTGTTTCAAAGCAAACAATAAGGGTCAACGGGTTGGTTTCATCGTATGATTGGCTAACGCAATTATTAATGGTGTTCGCTCGTGACTAAAGATATGTATTATGCGCCCAAAGGCGGGCTTCCTTCGCAAAACGATATGTTGACGGGGCAAGCGATATTCACCGATGCCTATGCGGTTATTCCCAAGGGTGTCATGACCGATATTGTCACCAGCAACCTGCCGTTTTGGGATAAGACGCGCGCGTGGATTATCGCGCGGCCTATGTCCGGTTTCTCCGAAACTTTTGCGCAGTATATCGTTGAGGTTTCGCCAGATGGGGGCAGCACGCAACCCGAACCGGATGCTGATGCCGAGGCGGTTTTGTTTATCGTGTCCGGTGCAATTGAACTGACGCTTGATGGCACCACGCACATGATGGAGGAGGGCGGTTATGCCTTCATTCCCCCACGTTTGAAGTGGAGCGTTAAAAATGCTGCCGATGTTCCCGCAACCTTCCACTGGATTCGCAAATCTTACGAGGCGGTAGACGGGATAGATTACCCCGAAGCCTTTGTGACCAATGACACAGACGAAACGCCACTGGCGATGCCCGACACAAACGGCGCATGGGCAACCACGCGTTTCGCGGAGCCAAGCGACATGCGCCACGACATGCACGTCAATATCGTGACGTTTAAACCGGGTGGTATAATCCCGTTCATGGAAACCCATGTGATGGAGCATGGGCTTTATGTTTTGCAGGGCAAGGCGGCCTATAAGTTGAACAACGACTGGGTAGAAGTTGAAGCTGGCGATTTCATGTGGCTCCGCGCGTTCTGCCCGCAGGCTTGTTATGCCGCCGGATCGGAAGATTTTCGCTATCTGCTTTACAAAGACGTGAACCGCCATCCGAAGTTGAAGCTATGATCGCAGTCGAGGCACTAACACCGCAAGCCTTCGCCCCGTTCGGTACGGTTATCGAGGCCGATCCATCCACTGCGGTGGAGATTAATTCCGGCTACACCACGCGGTTTCATGCGTTGGCCGAAGCGGTTGTTGGAGATGGACAGGCGATTATTTCGATCTTTCGCGGTCGCCCGCGCGCACTAAGCATCGCGATGTTGGAGCGTCATCCGCTTGGGTCACAAGCATTCATTCCCCTTGGTGGGAAGCCGTGGTTGGCGGTTGTCGCTGACGCGCCAGATTTGGCGAACTGCCGCGCGTTTCACTGCCAAGGCAACCAAGGGCTGCAATACGATGTTAACGTTTGGCACCACCCGCTATTGGTGCTGGGTGATACGCAGGATTTCCTGATCGTGGATCGGGCGGGGGATGGCAATAACCTCGAAGAGGTGTTTTTTGATACCCCCCGGGGAGTAGCGTTCAGTTAGACAAAACATGCCCTGCGGCCGCGATTGCCCCTTCGCCGTGGGGGATTTGCAGCGCACTTAAGCCCGCCTCGATCGTGGAAAGGGCGCCCAACAGCATTACCGGATTCATATGCCCCATGTGCCCGATACGGAAAATCTGGTGGGGTTCGTAACCGCCAAACCCGATGCCCACGCCAAGAACCAGTCCGGCGGTATCCTGACACCATTGGTGCAGCGGGGTCAGGTTCACTGTGTCAGAAACCACTGTTGTGACTGCAATGGAGCGATCCGCGATGTTACTGACGTTGCCGCGAATTGCCCCTGCTTCGGCCCATGCATCAACAGCAGCCCAGACAGCTTGCGCTTGTTTCGCATGACGCGCCCAGACATTTTCAATACCCTCTTCGTCAACGAGCATCGTTAGGGCTTCGTTCAACCCGAACAGGTGATGCGTGGGCGGAGTGCCGCTGAAACGCATATAAAACCGCGCGGGGTTCGTGCGCGGTATCCAATCCCAGTAGGGGGAGGATTTCGGTGTGTTCTCGGAAACTGCGGCGGCTTTGGCATTGTGAAACGTGAAAGCCACACCCGGGGGAACCATCAGTCCTTTTTGACAGGCTGCAACCATGACATCAACGCCCCATGCGTCCATCTCGAAGGGTTCGCAACCAAGTGATGCGATACAGTCCACCATCAGCAAAGCATGATGCCTGGTTTCGTCAATCGCCTTTCGCAGGGCCGCAATATCATTGCTAACAGACGAAGATGTATCCGTATGCGTGGCAAGCACCGCTTTGATTTCACCCGTATCTGCGCGCAGAACCTCTGCCACCTTGGCAACATCGAAACAGCTGGAGGTCCCGAAATCGATAAGTTCAACCTCGATTCCCATTTTCGTCGCGACATCTGCCCAACCGTTCCCGAAAGTTCCAGTCACGAGGCATAACACCTTGTCACCCGCTTGAAGCACGTTATGCAACGCCGCCTCCCAGACACCGTGGCCGTTGCTGATGTAGATGGTCGGATCGCCATCGGTGCGGGCAACTTTGCGCAAGTTATCCAGAATGCCGTCGGTCGTCTCGATCAAGTCACCCTCGTATATATTGGGCGCGGCGCGGTGCATTGCATTCAACACACGATCAGGGATGATCGAGGGGCCAGGGGTCATAAACAGGTCGCGACCGTGAGAGAGACTCATTGCAGGGTTCCTTTAGAAGTATAGGGGAAGAATAACCGGAGTTTTAAGAATGGAAACTGGCAAAATCAACAAAAGCCACATATTGTATGAAGCGCCCTATTGAGGCGAGGCGCAACAGTATTTAGTTCGTATGCCAACTGATCGACCGGAGACTTCCATATGCAGCCTAAAGACAACTCCGCCGACGCTGGTTATCGACGCTTATGGCGTGACTGGATTTCGGAATATCGCGGGCGGATTTATGCGAGTTTCGTGCTGATGGTCATAACGGCGATTGCATCGGCGGCTTATGCCAAGATGATCCAGCTGATTATTACGGCATATGAAACATCCGACACATCTGTGATCTACTGGGGGCCTATCGGGATATTGGTGATCGCGTGCACGAAAGGAATTAGTGTATATTTTCAGCTTATTGCCAGTAATACCGCGCTGTTTCGATTTGAGGCAAAGTTGAAAAAGTCGATGTATTCCAGCCTGATCCATGCCGATTTGTTTCGCTTGCAGGGGGAAACACCAGCGGCACTGGCTGCGCGGTTTTCTGCGGACAGCGATCTGTTGCGGTCTTCGGTGCAAGCCTTGTTGGTGGCGGTGTCCAGTGTGATGGTCGTTATTGCTGCGGTTGTGGTGATGCTGTCGATCAATTGGCAAATTACGATTTTATTGCTGTTGGTTTTCTCGTTGGCGATTTCACCTGTGAATACTGTCGGTGCAAAAATACGAAAAATTTCCAAGGGAACGCAGGCGCAGCTTTCCGGCATGAACTCCGAAATTGTCGAGGGGCTATCCAGCATTCGTATGGCCCGCACATACCAGTTGGAAGACCATCTGAACCAGGCGGCAACAGCGACTTTCAGCAAAGTCGAGTCTCTGCGAATTATGGATATGAAGTGGAAGGGGCGACTTTCGCCTTTGGTTGAAATTCTTAGTGGTTTCGCTGTCGGGGTCTTGTTGTTTGCAGTTTCCTGGGGGATTGCACGGGGAACGCTTACCGTCGCGGATTTTATTGGATTGCTAACAGGGGTCGGTGTTTTGTCGCAACCGGCACGTTTGCTTGGGTCCACATTCGCATCTGCGGCGCAGGGGCGTGTGGCGCTGGACCGGATATTCCCGATCCTTGATGCCAAAAACGAAATTGTCGATACAGATACGGCCCGAACGATTGAGCGCATAAAAGGGGTTGTGCAATTCGAGGCCGTTGAATTCGTTTATCCTAACGGGTTTGTCGCGTTGAAAGACCTTACTCTGGATGTCCCTGCCGGTTCCAAAGTGGCACTTGTCGGGCGTTCGGGAGCCGGAAAATCGACAGTCTTCAATCTTATTCCACGCCTGTTTGACCCAACCAGTGGGAGGGTGCTGATTGATGGAATTGACTTAAAAGACATATCCATTGAATCGCTGCGCCGCCAAATAGCAGTGGTTAGTCAAGACGCGGTTTTGCTTACCGGAACCATTCGTGAAAACATCGGTTTTGGGTGTTTGACGGCGGAATTTGAGGATATCGAAAAGGCGGCAAAATCGGCTGCGGCGGACAGGTTTATCAGCCAATTACCCGATGGCTACGACACGCCTGTCAGCGCTACGGCTAGCCATTTTTCCGGTGGCGAAAAACAACGCTTGTCCATTGCGCGCGCGATCCTTCGGGATGCGCCGATCCTGTTGCTGGATGAACCAACCTCGGCACTGGATGCGGAATCCGAGGCGGCCATTAAAACCGCGCTCGATAAACTGGCCAAAGGGCGTACGACCTTTATTATTGCACATCGACTGTCGACAATTCTGGATGCGGACATGATTGTTGTTATGGACCAAGGTCGTGTTGTGGAGACCGGAACCCATAAAGAATTACTGGCGCAGGATGGCCTCTATGCCGAGCTTTACCGGCTGCAATTCGCGCATATTTAGCGGTAATACTTGGCGGCCAGCTTGTCCGGGGACGCGCCTGCGAGGTATTGCGACAATGCTCCAAAGTTCATAAACGACCGTTTCATCCAGCCATCCCGGCGATATTTGTCGGCACTGGTTTCGATGGAAACGGGCAGGGTGGCTAATTTCCCACGCAGTTTCCTGGCCATCGCTACGTCTTCCATCAATGGAATTTCAGGGTAACCGCCAGTGCGTTTATAAAGGCGTTGGCTGATTAGCAGTCCTTGATCCCCGTAGGGAAGGCCCAACCAGCGGGATCGAAAGTTCGCCCATCTAGCAACGGTTTTGGCAGGGAAGGTTGTTTCATCAAACCGAAGTTTGAAATAGACGGCCTGATCCGGGTTTGTCAGGTGCCGGATAACAGCATTCTGCCAATCGCGGCCCAAGACGCTGTCGGAATGCAGGAATAACAACCATTCGCCCCGCGCTATGCGTGCGGCTTCGGCCATCTGGTTGCCGCGCCCTTTCGTGGTGGAAAGGAATGTCGCCCCCACTTCCTCGGCAATTTTTTCTGTGTCGTCGCTTGAACCGCCATCGGCGAAAATCACTTCGGCCAGTAGCCCATCCATGATGCCTTCGCCCAAAGCGCCTAGGCAGCGTTGCAGCGTAGCCGCGGAATTCAGGGTCGGGATGATAACGGTTATCGGGGCAGGCATTGTGGCTTTCGAAATTTCGCATTTGCGGGTGTGAAACGGGTGTGCGATGCCTATATATACCTCCAAAGGGGATAATAATATGACAAACGGTTTTTGTAACGCAGATCGCACGGTGCTTCGGGTTGCGGGTGCTGATCGCGAAAGTTTCCTTGAGGGGCTGGTTAGCAACTCAGTTGCGCGGGTGGCTCAGGGGCCGGTTTATGCTGCGATGCTAAGCCCGCAGGGGAAATATCTTTTCGATTTTATTATGAGCTCGGGTACAGATTCGATTCTTCTGGATGTGCGTAAAAACCGTGCGGTAGCACTGGCGCAACGCCTGACGATGTATCGGTTGCGGGCTGATGTCGAGATCACGGATACAGGGCTGTCGGTTCTACAGGGTTTCGGCGAAATGCCAAACGGAGCATTTATGGACCCGCGCAGCGACGCGTTGGGCTGGCGGATGTATGGGGATGGTTGCGGAATTCCGGAACTGGATATCGCTGCGTGGGACGCGCTGCGTGTGGCGCACAATATCCCCGAAACGGGTGTCGAGCTGCTGCCGGATGATAGTTACATCCTTGAGGTCGGGTTCGAGCGTTTGAACGGCGTTGATTTTCGCAAGGGTTGCTATGTCGGGCAAGAAGTGACCGCCCGTATGAAGCATAAAACCGAGCTTAAGAAGGGCTTGGTTAGCGTTTCTATCGACGGCAAACCTGTTGCGGGCACTCCGATCACAACAGATGGCAAACCAGCGGGGACCCTGCACACTGTTTCGGGCGATAAAGCGCTGGCATATTTGCGTTTTGATAGAGCTAAAGACGATATGCAGGCGGGGGCCGCAATAATCCGGCGGATTTAATCCTCGTTTCGGATCAATTTTGCGAAACGATTGAAGACTGGTTCGTTCGAAGCAACGATGTCTCCGCTAACTAGCGGATTTACCCCGGCATCTATGCTCTCGACGATACCGCCAGCCTCTTTCACCAGCAAAATGCCCGCGGCCATGTCCCACGCATGCAGGCGACGCTCCCAGTAGCCATCGTAGCGGCCAGCGGCCAGATATGCCAAATCAAGGGCGGCAGCGCCCCAGCGACGCACACCCGCGCAACCCGGCATCAAACGCGCCAAGTCTTGCAGCGTTTCTGGCAAATCCGAGCGACCACCAAACGGTACACCCGTAGCAAAAACCATTTCGATCATTTCGTTACGGCCAGATACCCGCATACGGCGGTCATTAAGCCAAGCGCCTTCGCCTTTTTCAGCGGTAAACATTTCGTCTTTAACAGGGTCGTAAACGACAGCAGCGACGATCTCGCCGCGATGTTCCAATGCAATCGAGATTGCCCAATGCGGCATCCCGTGCAGGAAATTTGTTGTGCCGTCCAGCGGATCAACGATCCAGCGACGTGTTGGGTCTTCGCCGAAGGTTTCAGCGGTTTCTTCGCCAAGAAAACCGTAGTTAGGACGTGCTTCTGTCAATTGCTCGCGGATCGTTTCTTCGGCAGTGGTGTCAGCTTTGGATACGAAATCTCCGGGGCCCTTGGAGGAAACCTGAAGGTTCTCCACCTCGTTAAAATCACGCAGCAGCTTGCGGCCGGCGATGCGGGCCGCTTTGACCATGATGTTCATATTGGCAGAGGCATTAGACATGTATTTGGCTTTCAAAAGATGCGGCAAGAACCGCCGGTAATAGCGATCAGGCGCGCTCGACGTATTCCATGGTTTCTGTGGAAACCACGATGGCCTCGCCTTCAGCAACGAATGGCGGGATCATGACGCGTACACCGTTGTCCAAGATAGCAGGCTTGAAGCTGTTTGCGGCTGTCTGGCCCTTCACTGCGGGCTCGGTCTCTTCAACGGTGCAGGTAACGCGTTGTGGAAGGGCCGCGCTTAGGGCTTCATCCTCGTAGTATTCGATCTGGATGGTCATGCTGTCTTGCAAGAACGGGCGGCGCTCGCCCAGAATATCGGCCGGAAGCTCGATCTGGTCGTAGGTTTCAGTGTCCATGAAAACCAGCATGCCATCAGTTTCATACAAGAACTGTTGCGCCTTTTGCTCAAGACGCACCTTTTCCACTTTATCCGCAGCACGGAAGCGTTCATTTAACTTCGAGCCATTGCGCAGGTTCTTCATTTCAACCTGTGCAAATGCGCCACCTTTACCGGGTTTCACATGGCTGACTTTCACGGCGACCCACAGGGCGTCGTTATGTTCCAGAATGTTGCCGGGGCGGATTTCGTTACCGTGGATTTTGGGCATGGGGCGCTCTCGCAGTTTGATTCATGTAGGGCGCTCTATAATTCACCATTGGGGGGCTTGCAAGGTGGGGGTTTTGGACTAGCGTGTGTGTAGGTTACGCATAAAGATTCGTATGAAAGTATAAGGAACCACGACGTGCATTATTCGGCGCTCCAAATCCTGAAGAATGGATTGACCGGGAATAAGGGTTGGAAGCCGGTTTGGCGTGATCCTGAACCGAAGAAATCTTACGATATTGTTATTATAGGCGGTGGCGGACACGGGTTGGCGACGGCGTATTATCTGGCCAAGACCCACGGCATTCAAAATATCGCCGTGCTGGAAAAAGGGTATTTGGGTGGGGGTAACGTCGGGCGTAATACCACAATTGTGCGGGCGAACTATCTGCTGGACGGAAATCTTGAATTTTATTCACATTCGCTGAAGCTGTGGGAAAACCTTGAACAGGAACTAAATTATAATGCCATGCTGTCGCAGCGCGGGTGTTTGCTGTTGGCGCATAATGACGGGCAATTTGATGGCTTGGCACGGCGCGGAAATGCAAATTTGGCGACGGGCGATGATGCCGTCTTGATGAGCGCGGACGACGTGCGAGCCTTCACGCCTTACCTCAATTTTGACGATGCGCGCTTCCCTATTCGCGGTGGCTTGCTGCAAAGAACCGGCGGCACTGCGCGCCATGATGCCGTTGCGTGGGGCTATGCGCGGGGCGCGGATATGCGGGGTGTTGATTTGATCCAGAACTGCGAGGTCACAGGGTTCAGGATTGAGGGCGGCAAGATCAAAGGGGTGGAAACATCGCGTGGGTATATAGGTGCTGGTAAGGTGGGAATGTCGGTCGCGGGGCGAACCTCGCAAGTGGCGCAGATGGCCGGGTTGCGCCTGCCGATTGAAAGCCATGTTTTGCAGGCGTTCGTGACAGAAGGCGTGAAGCCGGTGATCGATACGGTGATCTCTTTCGGGATGGGACACTTTTATATCAGCCAATCAGACAAAGGTGGGCTGGTGTTTGGTGGCGATATTGACGGCTATAACAGCTATTCACAGCGCGGAAACCTTCCGATGGTTGAACATGTGGCCGAGGCCGGAATGGCTTTGATGCCGATGATTGGCAAATCGCGGATGCTGCGAAGCTGGGGCGGGATCATGGATATGAGCATGGACGGGTCCCCAATCATCGACAAAACCCCGATCGAAGGTTTGTTCCTTAACGGTGGCTGGTGTTACGGCGGCTTCAAAGCCGTACCTGCGGCAGGGGCTGCGTTTGCACACTTGATGGCGACAGGGGAAAAGGCGACCTGGGCGACCAAGTTCAACCTGAACCGTTTCGAGACCGGACACGTAATTGATGACGAGGGCACTGGCGCTCGTCCGAACCAGCATTGAGAGGCACGATATGAGGATTTCCTGCCCACATTGCGGCGAGCGCGACCACCGCGAGTTCGAATACCTGGGGTCTGCAAAACTGCTGGAACGCCCGGATGGCGGCGACCGCGCCGCGTTCCACGATTACGTTTTTCAACGCAAAAACCCGACAGGCGAGAATGCGGAATTGTGGCAGCACGTGATGGGATGTAGCGCATGGCTGCATGTCGTACGTAACATCACCACGCATGAAATCACGGCGGTCAAACTCGCCCGTGATGTGAAGGCGGCGGCACGATGAACCGTTTTCCAACAGGTGGCCTGATAGACCGCGATATCTCGATTCCGTTCACGTTTGACGGCCAGACATATACGGCGCATCCCGGGGATACGCTGGCCTCGGCCTTGCTGGCGAACGGCGTACGTCTTATGGGGCGCAGTTTCAAATACCACCGCCCTCGTGGTGTGTTAACGGCAGGATCCGAAGAGCCGAATGCCCTGATGGAAATCGGAATAGGGGCGGATTGCACACCCAATACACGGGCGACAACGCAAGAAGTCTACAATGGCATGGTGGCGCAAAGTCAGAACCGCTTTCCAACCCTAAAGGCGGATATTCTGGCGGTGAACGACCTGCTGTCGCCGTTCTTGGGCGCAGGATTTTACTATAAAACCTTCATGTGGCCGAAGAAATTCTGGGAGGCAATATACGAACCAATCATCCGCCGTGCGGCCGGGCTTGGGCGTTTGTCAGGGCAAGCGGACACTGCCGATTATGACAAGGCGTGGGCGTATTGCGATGTGCTGATTATTGGCGGTGGCCCGGCGGGCTTGATGGCCGCGTTGACGGCGGCCAAAGGTGGGGCGAAGATTATTCTGGCGGATGAGGATTTCATCATCGGTGGTCGTTTGAATAGCGAACAGACCGAGGTAGACGGAAAGCATTCGCAACGCTGGGCGGCCGAGGTTGCAACGCAGTTGGCGGAAATGCCAAATGTTCGCGTGATGACCCGCACCACTGTTACCGGCGCGTACGATGGTGGAACTTACGGCGCGGTTGAACGCGTGGGGGACCATATTGCTGACGCACATGGCGCTCCGCGTCAGATATTCTGGCGGATCGTGGCTAAACACACGATCCTTGCGGCAGGTGCAACGGAACGCCCGATAGCTTTCCCTAATAATGATCGCCCCGGAATCATGCTGGCCTCGGCGGTTCGCACCTATGCGCATCGGTACGGGGTTGCGGCAGGGCAGCGCGTGGCGGTGTTTACCAACAACGACGATGGCTGGCGCACGGCGCGGGATTTGATGGCGTTGGGTGTCACGGTCACAGGGTTGATCGATGCACGAACAGATGTCGCTCCGGACGTTGACTGCCCTGTATTCACCGGCGCGGCAGTTGTTGGAACGGGCGGAAGATTGGGAATTGAGCGCTTGTCGGTGCGGACCTCGGACGGATCTATACAGCAAATCAATGCGGACTGTTTGGCGGTTTCAGGCGGTTGGAACCCTTCGTTGCATTTGACAGGACACATGGGTGGCAAACCAACATGGCGCGAAGATATCGCGGCCTTTGTGCCATCCCCTGACAGCATCCCTAATTTGGTAACTGTCGGCGCGGCAAACGGAACCTTCTCGACCCTTGGCGCGTTGAAAGAGGGCATGGCAGCAGCCAAAGCGGCACTCAAAAACCTCCGATTGAAGCAGGTGCGGCCCAAAGTGCCGGCCGCTGACGATGCACAAGGCGCGGTGACTGCGTTTTGGCATGTGCCTGATGTTAAGGGGCGGTCGTGGCTCGATTTCCAAAACGATGTGACCGTTAAAGATATAGCAGTGGCGCACCGTGAAAACTTCCGTTCCGTAGAGCATATGAAACGCTACACGACGTTGGGAATGGCCACCGACCAAGGCAAAATGTCCAACATGGGGGCGCTGGCGGTTATGTCGGCGTTGACGGGGCAAAGTATACCAGAGACGGGCACAACTATTTTCCGCCCACCTTATACACCGGTTCAAATGGGCGCGCTTGGTGCTGGCGCAGCGGGCAAAGGGTTCGCGCCGGAACGGCTCACAACAAGCCATGATTGGGCGACCTCGCGTGGCGCATCTATGATCGAAGTCGGCCTCTGGCATCGGGCCTCGTGGTTCCCGAGGGAGGGCGAAACGTATTGGCGGCAATCCTGTGACCGAGAGGTCAAAATGGTGCGCGAGGCCGTTGGGGTTTGTGATGTTAGCACATTAGGCAAGATCGATATTCAAGGCCCCGACGCCGGAGTATTTTTGGACCGTGTTTACACCAATGTATTCTCGACCTTAAAAGTCGGGAAGGTCCGTTATGGTCTGATGTTGCGCGAAGACGGAATGGTTCTGGATGACGGCACAACCGCGTGCATAGGCCAGAACCATTATGTGATGACGACGACGACGGGGGCGACTGGCCCCGTGATGTCACACCTTGAATTTTGTGCGCAATGTTTGTGGCCGGAACTGGACGTGACGATGATTTCCGTCACGGAACAATGGGCGCAGATCGCGGTTGCTGGCCCGAAGTCACGGGAACTTCTGGCAGGGCTGATCGATGACATTTCCAACGAGAGCTTTCCGTTTATGGGCTGCGGCGCGGTCTCGATTTCTGGCGTCAATGGCCGCCTGTTCCGCATCTCGTATTCAGGCGAGTTGGCGTATGAAATTGCAGTTCCCGCCCGATACGGCGAATCCTTGATGGATGAGCTAGTCAAGCGCGCCGAAGCATTGGGCGGTGGTGTTTACGGGATGGAGGCATTGAATGTTTTGCGGATCGAAAAAGGTTTCCTGACACATGCCGAAATGGACGGCCGTGTTACGGCGGCTGATATGGGAATGTCTGGTATGATGTCCACGAAAAAGGACTTTATCGGCAAGGTTTCCAGCCAGCGTGATGGCCTGAACGACCCGATGCGCGAACAACTGGTCGGGATCAAACCTACCGGAGCGGTGCGGCAGATACTTGGTGGCTCGATCATGGTTAACGTCGATGCGGATCCTATCCGCGAGAATATGCAGGGCCATGTGACGTCGGTTTGTTATTCGCCAACGCTGGATGGGATGATCGGGCTGGCGTTTGTCAAAGGCGGGCATGCGCGTATTGGTCAAACAATTCGGGCCGTTGATCTGCTGCGTAATGTCGATACATTGTGCGAAATAGTCTCGCCGCAATTCCATGACCCAGAAGGGGAGAAGTTGCGTGGCTGATTTCAAACTACACCCAAGCGAAGCCCCGATCGGACAGCCCATCGAAATTGGTGAAACGATTTTGGCCTGCATCCAACCCGCCAATATTTTGTCGATCGCACCGTTTAAAGGGCAGGGGATGGCCGTTACCGATACGTTAAAAGCGGTGCTTAAACTTGCACTGCCAACTGTCGGGAAGGTAACCGCCAAGAAACACATCCGCGCGATGTGGGCGGGGCAAGGGCAATGGTTCGTTGTCGGTGATATCGCGCTGGAAGCACTGACCGAGGCTTTGGATACAAAGGCCGCCGTTACCGATCAAAGCGACGCATGGGTTGTCTTGACGCTTGAGGGGGCGGATGCATCCGAAGTAATGTCTCGTCTGTGTTCGCTGGATTTAGGTGCGTTAGAGCAAGGGCAAACCGCACGTGCCGAATTTGCGCATATGATGTCGTGTATCACGCCAACGTCGGCGGGCTTCGAGATTATGATCATGCGATCTTTCGCAAAAACAGCAATCCATCACACGCGTGAAGCGATGCGCAAACTGGCGGCGCAGCAGGCGTTGTAACTATTCAGGCGTTACGTCTTTGCCACTGGCATGCTTGGTAATCTCGACAGAGGATTTGCAATCCGTCATGCAGGCTTCGGTGAAGAAGGGGTATTCCGTGGTCTCCCGATCATCGGGATAGAAGTTAGCTTCATTCCCAAGCGGAAGATCAAGGAAGTTGGCTTTGGAAAGTTCGAATTCCTCGTCGTCTACAATCTCGTTTAGATACATAATGTAGGCGGTCAGGGCATAAACCTCGTCCACGTTCAAGGACTGTGCATCGCCAAACGGCATTGCGCGGTTGACGTAATCCCAAACGGTTGACAGGTATGGCCAAAAGGAGCCGACTGTTTTTAACGGCCGCTCGCTATCGAGTGTGTCAAAACCACCTGCGAGTGGTGGCCAACGGTCGACGCCTTCGCCGAAATCGCCGTGGCAGGCCGCACATTGAACCTCGAAAATTCCTTCACCTTCGGCAACGGTGCCAGAGCCTTCGGGCAACCCAAGACCATCGGGGCGGATGTCGATGTCCCATGCCGCTATTTCTTCCGGCGCAGCAATACGGCCGATTTCTTCCGCTAATATCGGAGTGCTGAACAGGAAAAACAGGCTAAGAAATTTCCACATTTTCCACCACCCCGTCACTGTCCACAGACCAAGTCTGGATACCGTTGTTATGATAGTTCGAAACCTCGCCACGGATTTTTCGCAACGCGTCTTTGGTCGGCTGAACATACCCCGTCGTGTCATGTGCGCGCGATTGTAAAAGCAACGGTTTGCCGTCCCAGTCAAATTCAAAATAGAAACGGTGCAACGATTTATCGAGGCTCGGCCCATCGACCCGCGCTTGATGCCAATTTACGCCCCCGTCAATCGTCACATCCACACGTGGAATAACCCCGTGACCGGACCACGCCAG
>DFBD01000096.1:17497-19308 GCA_002367255.1 Rhodobacterales bacterium UBA3089
CGTGCGGTTTCCTCGCGGTGGTGCCAGGGTTGATCGCCAACTTCCAGTCTGCGAACCCATTTGATCCACATGTTGCCTTCCCAACCCGGCAGAACCAGTCGGGCAGGGTAGCCCTGTTCGGGGCGCAATGCCTCGCCGTTCATTTTGAACGCGATCATGCAATCGTCCAGCGCTTTTTCCATCGGGATGGATCGGCTGAGGCCCGCCGCATCTGCCCCTTCAGCCAACAACCATTTGCCTTCGGTTTTCACGCCAGCTTCGGCCAGAACGTCCCGCAACATAACGCCCGTGTACATCACATTGTGCATCATCCCGTGTGTGAACTGTACACCGTTCAGTTGCGGCCCTCGCCACTCCATGCCGGAATTCGCGGTGCATTCCAGGAAATACACCTTGTTATGGCGCGGGAACCGCATCAGGTCTTGCAAGGTGAAAACCATCGGGGTGTCCACCAAGCCATTAATCATCAAACGATACTCGGCTGGGTCGACTTCAGCCACGCCGCTGTGATGCCGCTCGAATGCCAAACCGTTAGGGGTGATAATCCCGTCAAGTTGGTGCAACGGTGTGAAGTTGATCGAGGATGTATCTTCTGCCGTCAACCAAGGCACGGATTTACGCAAAACATGCGCTTCATGCGGGGAGGGGACACCATAGCCGCGCTCGTCCACGCCCTTGCCAAGCACCTGCGCCCAAGGTTGCACATCGGTGATCGCCGGATCACCCGCACGCGCACCGGTGGCGGCAACGCCTGCGGCCAACCCCGTGGTTAGAAATTTACGGCGTGAAGGGCCGGAATTATTGCTCATCTGGCCCTCCGCTTTCGTTTAAGCGCCTGTTACTTTAACCGATTGGTTCGGGTCTACCGATACCGTCCCCTTGCGCTTGATATAGCTTTCCATGACATCCCAGATTGCAGGCCCTTCTGTGCCCTCGTTCACGGAAGCCCAACCAGCAACAACGTATGTCTTTGATGGCTCGACCAGCTCTCCAGTGTTCAGCATGGTCATATTGGTGATCCGGTCGCCCTGTTTCTTTGTAACATCGATGGAATAGCCCATGCCACCCACGCGCACCATGTCGCCACCCTGCTGGTAGTAGGGATCAGGGTTAAACAGGTTGTCGGCCACGTCTTCCATAATAGTGTGGATCAGCTCGCCGGTCATTTCCGAGCGATAAGCGGCGGGGTAGCTCATGCCTGTTGCATTGAAGATATCCTCACGGGTGATATCGTTACCCGGCAACAGGGAAGGACCCCAACGGAAGCCGGGGGACAGTGCGATGTCTGCTTCGCGTTCTTCAATCAGGGCGTTACAAATCAGATCGTCCCACGTGCCGTTGAAGTTCCCGCGGCGATAAAGAAGGCTGTCGGTTTTGCCGATCACCTCTGCCAGTTGATCCTCGAATGGCGCACGTTGGGCGTCAATCAGTTGCGCAACCATCGGATCAGCCTGAATAACGTCCGAGAAAATCGGGATTAGTTTGTGGTTGAACCCTTTAACTTCACCGTCGCGCACGTCCAGATCAAGGCGCGTGACAAACTTGCCGTTGGAACCCGACGCAATCAGCATGGTTTTGTTAACCATTACGGGTTCAGGAAGTGCATCATGCGTGTGGCCCGTCAGGATCACATCAATGCCATCAACACGGCTGGCCAGCTTGCGGTCCACGTCAAACCCGTTGTGGGATAACAGCACCACCAGCTCGGCCCCTTTGCCACGAACCTCGTTGACCAGCTCGGCCATGTTGTCTTCGCGTACACCGAAACTAAGCCCCGGGAACATCCAGCCCGGATTGGCGATTGGCATATA
>DFBD01000096.1:19395-20813 GCA_002367255.1 Rhodobacterales bacterium UBA3089
AAGTCCAGATCGTTGTCGACAATCTCGGTTACGCGATCGATGCCCAGCGTGAATTCCCAGTGCGAGGTCATCGCATCGGGTTTCAGTGCGTTCATCACGTTAACCATGTCTTGACCATTGGTCATTTGCGCGGTGTAGGACCCCTGCCAAGTATCACCACCATCCAGAAGTAACGCATCGGGGCGTGCGGCGCGGATAGAGTTGATGACCGTCGCGGCGCGATCAAGACCACCCATTTTGCCATAACCTTTGGCCAATGACGTGAAATCGTCGTACGTCAGGGCATAAGCTTCGCGCGTGCCTGCTTCCATGTTGAACAGGTTAAGGAAATCTTTACCGGTGACATGTGGCGGCAGTCCGTCAACCGCGCCAACGCCAATGTTGATCTCCGGCTCGCGGAAATAGACAGGTTTCAATTGTGCGTGGATATCGGTGATGTGGATCAGCGTGACGTTACCGACCGTATCAAAATCGAGTAGCTGATCTTGTGTTAGTGTCTGCTGCGCAGCCAGTTTGGACCAGTTGCCAACGCCCGAGGCACCAACAATTGCAGAAGCAGCCACTGAGGCTTGAAGAAAGTCACGGCGGGAAATCATAAGGCGTCTCCAGGTTTTTGGGTAAGGATGAGTAAGCTTTACAAAAGCTGACCGACACTAACCCCCAAACAGAGGAGGGTGTTAGGCCCCGAAGTTAATCGGGGCCAGACAATGTTAGTTACGAACCGAAGGTCCTTCGACCGACAGACCGTTTCCGCGCGAAGCTACGTATAGCTCCAGTGCGTGGAATTCTGGTCCACCCGGTTTATAGGTCTCGGCTTTGGTGTCACGGACACAGCCTTTGAAGCGCGCATGGATGCCGTTAAGCTTTGCGTTTTTCAAACGATATGCCGGGAAACCGTTGATCTGGCCTTGAGAAAGGTGATCCGCACGGATGTGCAGGCCAGCACTTTGCTCGTGGCAAGATGCACAGGAAAGTTCAAGAACACCTGTACGGGTGTAGTACATTTCCCTGCCTTGTTCCCAGAACGGTGCTGCTGGACCATCGATGGCCACATTCATCGGCATACCGCGTGATTGAACGGCAATCAGTGCGGCCATGTTGGTCATTGGGCCACTTGTGTAACCCCATGCCTCGACGTTCTGACGTTCAGTACGGCAGTTGTTGATGTAGTCTTCCAAAGTCCACAAATCAGCGGCTTCTTCGTTGTATTTTGGCATAACGGTGCGAACACCTTCCATGCTTGATACATCGCCGTGGCAAGATGCGCAGGATTTCTGCTCGGGACCTTGAACCGTGTCCCATGCTTCCTGACCAGCATCAACACCCAGCATGCCGGAGTTGTCGAAGTCGTCCATTTGCAGGGCTTGAGTTTCGTCCGAACGGAAGTGCCAGCCAGAAATGACTTCGTCGAGACCGTC
>DFBD01000096.1:20856-24031 GCA_002367255.1 Rhodobacterales bacterium UBA3089
GAAGCTGTTACCGCTATTTGCACAAAACGATGCAGGTTTGAGATTTTCATTTTTTTATTCCTCCCCAGTTCTGCAAAGATTAAGAAACAGCGATTGATTTCGAGTCCGTATAAGTGGAACCGTCGTCATCTTGCCAAGTGAATGTGAATTCACCGGACTCAGGGACAGTTGCCTCGAACTGGAAATACGGATTTGTGGAAATCGCGCCATGAAGCTCAACATTGATCACGTTTTGACCGTTAAAGTCGCATGTGAATGTGTTGATGATCGATTGCGGAATGATATTCCCGTCGCTGTCTTTACGCTGACCAGATTCCATCTTGTGGCTGATCAGAGTTTTGATGGTGATAACTTCACCAGCAGCAGCTGTCTTAGGGACTTTAACGCGTGGTTTTACACCAGATGCCATTGTTTTATTCTCCTATACCTTAGCCGCCGCAGCCGCCGATTGTAACTTTCACGGTGCTAGCTGCGCGAACGAAGCTACCGTCGGCCATTTTTGCAATTGCAACAACGTCCTGCGTACCAGAAAGGCGCATACGTGTGGATGCAGATTGCGAACCGGCAAGCGGGCCAAAGTTAAATGTGCAGACATCCGGGTTAGGGTTGCCAGCTGCAATGATGATGATCGATACAGCGCCGGGTGCCGAAACGCCCACAGGAACGGTGTTACCGTTTTCCGCGATTTCAGGTGCTGTGAGCTCGATGCCGCCGTCTGATGTTGCCGCGCCGCCTGTAAAGGCCGCTTCTGCGTCATCTGCGAGCGATGCAAATGCTTTGATCGGCAACATGGCGGCAGTAACTGCCCCCGCACCGATGACCAAAGCGTCACGTCTCGTAAAATTCATTATTGTCTCCCTAGATTTGTCTAGTTGACCCGATACGGATCGTTATTCTTTGATTGTCATCAAAAACGCGACCACATCCTCGACTTGCTGTGCAGTCAGGATAGAGGGCGGGTTTGGTACAGGCTTGCCCTTGAAATCACCCGGACGAATGAAACCAGATACCTTGTACATTGCAGGCATAAGTGTTCCGTCAAAGGTCATTTTGGCATTTGCAACGATCCCGCGAAGTTCTTCTTCGCTCCAACGATCACCAACGCCGTCAAGAGACGGGCCGATTTCGCCGTGAAACGCCGCGTAATCCAGTACGCTTACCTGATGACAGGCAACACAATTACCGAGCGACTTGGTGACCATTACCTTTTCGCCATTGGCCGCATCTCCGGCTACGCCGGTAAGCGAATCCGCAACTGAACCGTAATCGTCATAAGCGACGTCGTCCGGGGCAATGGTGTCGGCTGATGCCATAGCGGCAAATGCGGCTGTGGCTCCAATTATAAGAAACGCTGTGCGCTTCATGCAGTATCCTCCCTTTAATTACCGTTTGTCATTTTGATTCTTGACTTTGGTCTTCAAACGATAGCTGCGAGGTGCTCACGACGCAACAATAAATTCAAATAAATGAATTTTAGATAATTATATTTCTCTAATATAAGCAATCTCTTATATTAATTTCGTCCTTAGTTATCGTTGCGTTCCGCGATAATTCGGGCAACATACTTTTGGAAGTGTTCATCGCCTTCATTCCCTCTTTCAAGGATATACTGGAACATACTAAGGGTCGTGAACTTGCCAAAGGCACCCGGCATGGTCATTACAGCGGCCTGCGCGGCCGTGCTTCCTTCCGGCGGGAGCTTGTCATCGAAGAACATCATCGTCGGCGTAAATACGATATTCCATTTCGATATCATGTCTTTTTCAGACAGAGTTTCACCATCGAAATCCGTCACTTCGATATCGCCAAACATATTTATCTGCACAACGAAGTAGTTTTCCTCGATCATCGCTTTGATTTCGGGGTCCGGGAAAAC
Source organism: Rhodobacterales bacterium UBA3089 (assembly GCA_002367255.1). GTDB lineage: Bacteria > Pseudomonadota > Alphaproteobacteria > Rhodobacterales > Rhodobacteraceae > NORP23. The sequence continues at coordinate 22,733 of DFBD01000096.1, forward strand.
CTGCTCGTGCATCTTTGTGCAGTAAATGCAGCCGCGTTGCTCGATAATCACCATAAAGCGCTTGCCTTCGGCGTTCGCCTCTTCCAGGTCCTCGGCCATGTCGCGGAAAGTGTCACGCATCCAGTCGGTCTTGTGCAAGCCGTCATCACCAATGAAAGTTTCGCCTGCAAGGGCAGGGCTGACAGCAAGGGCGAACAGAATTACGAGCTTCTTAAGCATGATGATACCTCTTTTGATTAACCGAAGATAAACAGATTCGGGAATTTTTCGAGCATGAACTGCGCGATATAAGAAACGCTGCCGGTCACGATAAGGATTGCGAAAATGATCAGGAACGCACCCATCAGTTTTTCGATGTGCCCCATGTATTTGCGATTACGCTGAACCCAGCGCAGGAACGGGCCAGAGAATACAGCAGCCAGAATGAACGGCACCGTCATAAATGCACCGTAAACGAACAGAAGCCCGGCACCCTGCTGCAAGCTGCCGCTTTGAGAGGCCATATAAAGGATCGCAGCCAATGCTGGACCCACGCATGGTGTCCAGCCGAAACCGAAGGCCAGTCCAATCAGGTAAGACCCTATATAACTGGCTGGCTTGATTCCCGAAGAATCAATCCGCGCCTCGCGGTATAAAAATGAGATTTTGAATATCCCGAGGAAGTGTAACCCGAAAACGAACAGGATTGCAGCGGCAAGCCAGGATAGCTCGTCTTTGTATTCGCGAAATGCCTGCCCAAGCGACGTAGCAATCAAACCAAGCAATACGAAGATGGTAACCACTCCCGCCGCGAAGAAAACTGACGACAGAATTAGACGGCGCTTGGCACCGGCGGCGATCTCTTCTTCCTCGTTTAGTTCTTGAATGGATAGTCCCGCCATGTAGCATAAATAGAAGGGAACAATTGGCAATATACATGGTGAAAAGAAGGACAGGATACCCGCAACAGCAGCGCCCCAGTAACTTACATCAAATTCCATGCCGTGTTTTCCTTGCTAAATTGATCGGAATTTCGGATAATCATATTGTCATATTAATATGTGTAAAGAAAAATATTGTGAGGAACCGGATGCGCCTACTAAAAGTGATTGGATTGTCGTTTGTCACTATGTTCGCCACAGTAGCACTGTCTGAAACCCGATTGATGATGGTTGAAGAACACGGTTGTGCATGGTGTGAACGCTGGAATCTAGAAGTTGGTGATGTATATTCAATTACAGAAGAAGGGCTCGCCGCTCCGTTATGGCGGCACGACATCAATGATGAAGTCCCGGAGGGCGTTACACTAAGCAGTGCGCC
>DFBD01000096.1:24132-26246 GCA_002367255.1 Rhodobacterales bacterium UBA3089
AAATTAAAAAGGAGAGGGCGATGTCACTGCCCCAAATGTCGCCGGATATGACCGACGAAGCAATCGAGGAGGTGCTTAGCAGCGCCAAATCGGCAACTGATTTTATGAAAGCTTTGGCCCATGAGGGGCGATTGATGATCTTGTGCCATCTGGTTACCGGCGAAAAATCCGTGACCGAGCTGGAAAACCTTTTGTCTTCCCGCCAAGCTGCCGTAAGCCAGCAATTGGCACGCCTTCGTCTTGAGGGGCTGGTTAACTCCCGTCGTGACGGCAAAACGATTTACTATTCCTTAGGGGATCGTAAAGCCGCACAAATGATCGAGCTGGTCTACGACATGTTCTGCACGTTCGACCCGGACCAAGAAAAAGCCAGCTAATGGAGTTCATGGGCGACAACCACTGGGCAGCTTTGGCTGGGCTGGTTGCCGGTGGTGCACTTGGGCTGTCTTCGTCTATCGGGCGGTTCTGCACTTTGGGGGCTATCGAAGACGCCCTTTACGGTGACGATTATTCCCGCCTGCGCATGTGGGCATTGGCCTTGGCCGTCGGGATCGCGAGCATGTTCACGCTAGAGGCGCTCGGCTTCGTCGATTACTCCCAGACTATCTATTACGCACTGAAATGGAACCCGATCGCCAGCATCGTTGGTGGTTTGATGTTCGGCTGGGGCATGGCCTTGGCTGGAAACTGCGGGTTCGGCGCGCTATCGCGCATGGCAGGCGGTGATTTACGAAGTTTCGTCGTGGCTGTCGTCATGGCAATTTCGGCCTACATGGCAATTGGTGGCCCAACCGCTGTGCTGCGCGACTGGCTTTTCCCGCAAGAACTATACAGCGGCGAGGCCCAGGGAATCGCCCATATGGTTGGCCGTTGGTTCGATGTCGGCCCAATGGTGCCAGCCTTGATATTCGCCGCAGCCTTCGCGGCGTGGGCGTTTTCCGGTAAGAAATTCCGCACCTCGCCTACGCATATCATCTGGTCCATCGTCGTTGGCTTCGCTGTCGTGTTCGGTTTCTGGGCGACCAGCCTGATCGCAACCAACGGTTTTGATGAAATCACCGTTGAATCCGTTTCCTATTCTGCCCCCATGGGGGAAGCGCTGATCTACTTAATGACATGGTCCGGCGCGACTATGAATTTCGGCATCGGCTCGGTGACGGGTGTTCTGGTCGGTTCGATGATCGGCACAAAGATCAAAGGCCGCTTCCGCTGGGAGTCCTGTGATGACCCGCGCGAGCTTGGCCGCTCCGTCTTCGGGGCATTCATCATGGGTACGGGCGGCGTTGTGGCACTTGGCTGTTCTATCGGGCAAGGGCTGACCGGATTTTCCGTGCTGGCCTACAGCGCACCGGTTGTTTTGATCTCTATTTTCATCGGTGCCAGCCTTGGTTTGCGGTATCTGATCCACGGGTTTCACAAGGTGTGACCATTTTAGTCAGGTAAAATTCGAAAATTCGTAACGAGGGCTTTGAATTTTGCCCCATTTGCGGCTAGATATAACGCATCTGACCCTTCCTCCCATCAGGACTAAGGAATAACACTATGAAAATCGGAGCTCCCAAAGAGATCTTCGAGGGCGAAAATCGGGTTGCCCTTACCCCGCAATCAGCGCTCCAGCTACAAAAGCTGGGCTATGAGTGCGTTATAGAAACCGGTGCAGGCGCGGCTTCGCGTTTTTCCGATCAGGATTATAAGGATGCAGGGGTCGAGGTTGTAAAAACCGGTGCAGCCCTTTGGAAAGCCTGTGATTTCATCATCAAGGTTCGCGCCCCTGAAGAGGTCGAGGTCAAGCGTTTCCGTGAAGGGCAAACCCTGATTTCTTTCATCTGGCCCGCGCAAAGCGAAGAGCTGTTGGAAAAACTGCGCGCCAAAGGCGTGAGCGCGATTGCGATGGACATGGTTCCGCGTATTTCCCGTGCCCAGAAAATGGACGCACTGTCCTCCATGGCCAACATCGGCGGTTACCGCGCGGTGATAGAGGCGTCGAACAACTTCGGACGTTTCTTCACGGGCCAGATCACGGCGGCTGGTAAAGTTCCCCCTGCGACCGTTCTGGTAATCGGCGCTGGTGTTGCCGGTCTGGCTGCCATCGGCGCTGCCCAGTCAATGGGCGC
>DFBD01000222.1 GCA_002367255.1 Rhodobacterales bacterium UBA3089
TTCCGTCTATGGCCGCGAGGGCGAACCTTGCAAAACAGAGGGTTGCGACCAAAAAATCACCCGGATTGTACAGTCAGGCCGATCAACTTTCTATTGCCCCAAGTGCCAAAACTAGGCTTGATACCTGTGTTGTCCGTGTTAGATACATTACCTTCGGACCACTTGAAGATAGGACTCGCACAATGGCGTATGAATGCATTCTGACCGAGATCGAGGACCACGTTGGCCTTGTAACCCTTAACCGCCCCAAGGCTCTGAATGCGTTGAACGCGCAATTGCTTGGCGAACTGGCTGATGCCCTGAAAGGTATGCAGGCAGATCACAACGTGCGCTGCATTATCATCACCGGAAGCGAAAAAGCCTTCGCGGCGGGGGCCGATATTAAAGAAATGTCCAGCAAGTCCTTCGTGGATGTCTTCACCGAAGACTTGTTCACACCCGAAGCAGAAGCCATCCTAAGTGTACGCAAACCCATTATTGCAGCCGTTTCAGGCTATGCGCTGGGCGGTGGCTGTGAATTGGCGATGATGTGTGACTTTATCATTTGCTCCGACACTGCGAAATTCGGCCAACCCGAAATCAACCTCGGTGTGGTTGCCGGGATCGGCGGCACTCAGCGCCTGACACGTTTTGTAGGCAAATCGAAATCTATGGAAATGCACCTGACAGGCCGTATGATGGATTCTGCCGAAGCAGAACGTTCTGGTCTGGTTAGTCGCGTTGTTCCTGCCAAAGAGCTGCTGGCAGATGCCAAAGCGACGGCAGCAAAAATCGCCGAAAAATCGATGGTTTCAACCATGGTGGTAAAGGAAGCGGTGAATCGTGCCTATGAAACTACGTTGCGCGAAGGTCTGCTTTTTGAGCGCCGCGTTTTCAATTCGCTATTTGCAACAGACGACCAAACCGAAGGCATGAATGCCTTCATGGAAAAGCGCGAGCCACAGTTTCGCGATAAATAACCACCAGGGGCGTTGACTCGGGGCTTTTGCACGGGTAGATGGACGCTTCATCATTCGAATCTCGAACGAACCGGAATTATACACATGGCAAATACGCCCCAAGCTAAAAAACGTGCGCGCCAGATCGAGCGCCGCACAGAAGTTAACAAATCGCGCCGCACGCGCATCCGTGGCTTCCTGCGTAAAGTAGAAGAAGCAATCTCTGGTGGCGATCAGGCCGTTGCAGCCGAAGCGCTGAAAACAGCACAACCTGAAATTATGCGTGGCGTGACCAAAGGTGTTTGGCACAAGAAAACAGCCAGCCGCAAAGTTTCGCGCCTTGCAGCGCGCGTTAAGGCAATGTCTGCATAAGCGACCGGCCTTTACGGAATTTTAAGCGCGTCCCAATCGGGGCGCGTTTTGCTTTTTGACCACATCTAAAATTTTATCCACAGTTTTTGCAGATTCATCGTTTCTCCCTATTGAGCGAATCCCTCGACTTCGTTACCTTCACCTTACGCTTTGCGATTCCTACAGCTCGCTAACTAAGCGTCGTCAACATTGTCAAATTCTTGCGCGGATATTGCCTATTTCTGCACCGGTTTACCTTTGCCAATTCGACGACCTGAGCAATTGGAAAGACTTGGTGCGATGGAATCTGCTCGATTCTTAAAAAGTAATTAATTTTATCAGGTGCGATGCCATTTCGCGTCCTTGGGGATATCTTTGTGTCTGACGCTTTGAATTATACTGTTTTGGAAGCGACGCCGCAGGAAACCTGGGAGGCCCTGAAGTCAGACCCCACCACCGTATTAGTCGACGTCCGCACCATTGCGGAGTGGGATTATATCGGCCTTCCGGTTCTGAAATCGATTGGCAAAGAAGTCTTGAAGGTCGAGTGGATGGAATTCCCCGAAATGACACGTAACGATTACTTCGCCGAGGAACTCTTGTCGCAATTTGGCGATGAAGACCCGTCGGCGATCTACTTTCTGTGTCGCTCGGGCCGTCGCTCGGAAAATGCGGCGAAATGTCTGTTGTCCAAAATTGCGGGCAGCGGTCGGAATATTAAATGCGTCAATGTCCTCGAAGGATTCGAGGGCGATCATGACGAACATAAACATCGTGGAACAATTAACGGCTGGAAAGTGCGCGGGCTTCCGTGGTGCCAGCCGTAAAATAATAACCGTGGCCGTTAGAGCCGCGAAAAGTGAGTGGGATAGTATGGAACAAGAATGTTGGGGTCGAATTCGTTCGGAGCTTTTGTCATCGTTGGGCAAAGATGCGTTTACGAACTGGATTGATCCAATGGAATTATTGGAAGCCGGTGGCCGCGTGGCGCAATTCTCGGTGCCGACCAGTTTTATTGGTAATTGGGTTTCGCGCAATTATGGCGAGTCGATTCTGGGTATGCTTCAGGCTGAGGGCCTGAAAGTGGATCGTCTTGATTTCCGTACGGTTTCCGCGGCGAAAGCAGCGCCTGATGTGACCCGGACCGAGGCCAAGGCCGCCCCTGTTGTCGATCTGCCCGGTAGCCCGCTCGACAGTCGTTTTACGTTTGACAGTTTTGTTGTCGGCAAGCCCAATGAACTTGCCCATGCCGCTGCGCGTCGTGTTGCCGAAGGCGGTCAGGTTACCTTCAATCCGCTGTTCCTATATGGCGGCGTTGGCCTTGGTAAAACGCACTTGATGCATGCAATTGCGTGGGAAACGCAGGCGATACGACCTGAAGCGCGGGTGCTGTATTTGTCCGCCGAGCAATTCATGTATCGTTTCGTTCAGGCCCTACGTTTCAAGGACATGCACAGCTTCAAGGAACAGTTCCGCTCGGTTGATGTGCTGATGGTTGATGATGTGCAGTTTATTGCGGGCAAGAACTCGACCCAAGATGAATTTTTCCACACTTTCAATGCGTTGGTGGATCAAGGTAAGCAGATCGTTATATCGGCAGATCGCGCGCCGGGCGAGATAGAAGGGCTGGAAGAGCGAATCAAGTCGCGCTTGCAATGGGGATTGGTCGTGGACCTGCACCCGACGGATTACGAACTGCGTTTGGGCATTCTTCAATCCAAAGCCGAGACACAGCTAAAGACCATGCCGGACGTTCAAATGGACGCGGGCGTGCTGGAATTTCTCGCCCACCGGATTTCGTCGAACGTACGTGTGCTTGAAGGCGCGCTGACACGTTTGTTCGCGTTTGCATCGTTGGTTGGCCGCGAGATTAACCTTGATATGACACAGGAATGTCTGGCGGATATTCTGCGCGCCTCGGAACGCAAAGTCACGGTTGAGGAAATCATGCGGCAGGTGGCAGACCACTATCATCTGCGTATGTCGGACCTGCTAAGCCCGCGTCGCGCACGTTCCGTTGCAAGACCCCGTCAGGTGGCGATGTTCCTGTCTAAAATGTTGACGTCAAAATCTTTGCCGGACATCGGGCGGCGCTTTGGTGGCCGTGATCACACCACGGTTATTCACGCGGTGAAAAAGGTTGAGGAATTGAAAATGACCGACAGCCAGATTGCCGAGGACGTGGAACTGCTTAGACGTATGTTAGAGGCTTAACCCCTTGCACTTCTAGCCCCATCCGCTAGGGTCGGTATCCAAGAAAATTTACGCCACGAGGGTATCATGAAGGTCAGTATCGAACGCAGCACTCTTATGAAGGCCATGAGCCGCGCCCAATCTGTGGTGGAACGTCGTAATACTATCCCTATTCTGGCGAATGTTCTGATCGAGGCCGAAGGAGATCAGGTTTCCCTGCGTGCCACCGATTTGGACATCGAAGTTATCGACAAAGCCATGGGTGTGGTTGAACAAGCGGGCGC
>DFBD01000062.1:0-12480 GCA_002367255.1 Rhodobacterales bacterium UBA3089
TAGGACGGCGTGTCATAGCGCGGGCCAAAGCTTACCCCCTTGGCGTCCGCCGGGATGGCGATCATTGACATATCTTTGTGGCCAGGTTCATCGCTGGTTTTTACAACGGTAAAATATACGTCCGCCTCGCCTGCTAACGAAACCCACGCCTTCGCACCATTAATCGTCCACGTACCGTCGTCGTTTACTACGGCGCGTGTATACATATTCGCGGCATCGGATCCCGACTGCGGTTCAGTCAAAGCGAAATTCGCCAGCTTTTTGCCCGACGTCAGATCACGCGCCCATTTTTCCTTGAACGCTTCGGTGCCATAGCCACACCCTGCAAAGGTACAAATGTTGTGCATCGATAACGCAAAGGCATAAGCCCCGTCGCCTTTACCCAATTCCTCGTAAACCTGAATGCCATCGCCCAGTGACAGGCCCTGCCCGCCCCATTCCTGTGGCGCATAAAGCCCCGTCAAACCTAAAGCCCCTGCTTTATCGGATGCAGCACGCGGCCAAATGGCGGCCTCGTTCCATGCATCTACGTTTGGCTTGATAACTTCATCGGTGTGGCGGCGCGCTGCGGCTAGAATGTTTTCGATATCAGAGCTCATGTCGGCCCCTCCTTGTTGCTGATATTAACAAATCGTCCCGATTAACCTTAGCCCTACGCACCCAGAGGTCAATTATAGGAACGCCCGCTAATGGTTTCTGACGCAGCGTAAATACTTTCGCAGAAATTTTCATCAAATTTTACCATTCCTTAACCAGTTTCTACAAACCTGACGGGAATTAACTACTTTGAGGTTCCCAGTGAGAGAATTAACAAGGATAACCGCCATCGGCTCTTGCCGCATTAGCACCCCTTTCAAGGCGGCTTCCCTGTCGCATCCGGTCGTCAACAACACGGGCCGTATATACGGCTATACCCACACCAGCGCCGAGGCTTTGCAGCAAATCCGGTTCCTTCAAGGCGAATTCGTGCCGTCGGCCGAAACCTTGCCGTTGTTAATGCCCAATGCCGATGTTGATGCCCTTTTAGACACAACCCACCCCACATCCGACATCTATTTCATAGAGCTGTCCTCGACCAAAGACCTGCGCATCGCTGACACGCAAGTCCAGCTGAACTACGTCACCCGTCACTTCGCCGATTTTTTCGCCGATAAACTACGCGCCCGCGATTTCTGGCGGATGGCGGATGGAACGCAGGAAGATGCGAAGGATAAATTCCTTAACGAACAGGAAAGCTTTCAAAACCTGTCTGTCAGCGACCAAACCCTGCTGCGCGGCCTGACCCGCACGCTGTCAACATCCGAAAGCCTGACGCGCGACATGACCGAAATCCGTGACCGCCTGCCAAACGTCGTCTTTGTCAGCCATTGCAACGCCTTGACCAAAAACCATGAACCCATCGCCAGCCGCGCTGCCTATATCGCGATGGTAGAAGAAGTCGCGCGGGACTTGAACCTTCCCCTGTTCAACCCGACCGCATCCATGCAAGCGTTCGGGCAACATGCGGCGATGTCGGATGGTGAAACCAGCCTGTCGCATTACTCCGAAGACTTCGGATGTTTCCTTTTCGACGGGCTGTTCGAAACCTACATTGCGCCCAGCCACACGCGCACGCTGACCCCGTCAGCAGCCCTGTCGCAAGCCTTGCAACAATTCCAGAGCCGCTCCCCTGTGGCGTCGATTTCACCGCATATAGGCGGAGTCGCCTTCATCACCGGCTCGCTTGGTGCGGGGGGCGCAGAACGCCAAATGACCCGTTTGGCCGTTGAAATGAAGTCTGGCGGCGATCCCGATGAAATTGGCGTTACCGGCCCGGTTGAGGTTTTCGTCTCTACTCTGTCCTCCGAACGGGGGCGCGATTTTTTCCTGCCGAAGTTGCAAGAGGCCGACATCCCCGTTTCCGTAATCAGCGAGCTACCGGCGGGGGCATCCGCTCTGCCCGAAGACCAGACCCGCTTCCTGCCGCCCCAAACGCTGGAGGCGGTACGCCGCCTAACCCCGCATCTATCCGCCATGCGTCCCGAGGTGGCCTATATCTGGCAAGATGGTGCAGTGCTTGGAACGGCGCTAGCCGCGCTGGCCGCGAACATCCCCCACATCGTCATATCGCTACGCGGCATGCCGCCTGATCTGCGCCCCGAGATGATGAAAGACGAATACTTTGACATGTACAGTGCCCTGTCGAAAATTCCCGGCGTGACGTTTTCCGCCAACACCCACGCGGGGGCCGACGCCTATGCCCGCTGGCTGGACCTGCCTGATGACGCCATCCGCGTCGTCCATAATGCCGCCGATATGATTACAACTGTGGGAACCGATCTGGAACGCAAACGATGGGAAAAATTTACAAAGTCCACCGCAGACGCGGATTTCACCTTCGGGGCAGTATTCCGTTTTGACCAGAACAAACGCCCGCACATGTGGCTTGAATTCGCGGCCGCTGCAATGGTCGCCCATCCGTGCAGCCGTTTCGTATTGGTCGGCGATGGAACCTTGCTGGCAACCGCGCAAACCTATGCCGAGGAGCTGGGCATTGCCCACCGTTGCCTGTTTGTCGGCAAATCCCGCAATGTGGGATACTGGCTGTCCAAAATGGATGCGCTCGGTCTGACATCACGGCTCGAAGGTCTTCCCAACGTCTTGATCGAGGCGCAACTATCCGGCATCCCCGTTATCTCTACCCCCGCTGGTGGCGCAGCCGAGGCGTTTATCCCCAACCAAACCGGTTTCCTTCTCGGGTCCACCGAACAACCGCAACTGGCACAATTCCTGCGGCACTTCATGACGCTAGCCACAGATGCAACGCAGCGAAAGACAATGGGAAAGGCCGCCGCCGCCTTCGCATCCGAAACCTTCGCGATGGACAGCATACTGCCCAAAACCCTGCAACTGTTATCCGGTGCCCCGGCCCCTGAAGCAAGGCATGAAATGGCGGTCCGCGCATGACACATCTGGCAAACGGCGCGTGGAACTGGGCCAGCACCATCCACACCATCATGCTACGCGAGGTTCGCTGCCGCTTCGCGGGCGACCCGCTTGGCTATGCGTGGACTTTCCTCGTGCCGTTACTGTGGATCGGTACGCTGATGTTTTTCTTCACCCTGCTTGGCCGCACTCCCGCGATTCCCGTGGACACCCCCACATTCATCGCCACCGGCGTCGTGCCTTACGTGTTGTTCCGCTACACCATCACCTCCATGAGCCGCGTCGCCAGCACCCACCGCCACCTCGTGAATTTCGGCGGTGTGCGTGTATCAGATTTACTATTCGCCGCAGCCTTGCTTGAGGCCCTAAACGCCATCATCATCTTCGTGATGATCTGGGTGCTAATATCGGCTATCTTCGGCCCGCCGCCCATCCACAACCCGTTAGAGTTCATCAACGGCCTGCTGCTTACCGCCGTGTTCGGTGCCGCTGTTGGGCGCTTCGCCGCTATCCTCGGCATGGTGTCCGAAACGGCCAAACGCATGGTTCCTGTCGTGTTGCGCCCTATGTTCTGGATCTCCGGTATTTTCTTCACCGCGCCCGAGCTGCCCTCAAGCCTGTTGCCCTACATGCAATGGAACCCGCTACTGCACGCAATCGAGATTACCCGCTCGGGTGTTTTCCTCGACTATTCCTCAACTTTCGCCAACATGGCCGTGCCGCTGGGCGTGTCTGCCGTATTCCTGATAGCGTCCTATGTCATGCAAACCGCATTCAGACGCAGCCGTGACGGGATGGAGCTGACATGATTTCCCTTCTCAACGTCAGTCGTTATCACCCTGACAAAGCCCAGCCAAATATCATCCTGAACAATGTTTCCACACAGTTCCCGCGCAAAGAAAGCATCGGTATTCTGGCCCTGAGCGGGGCAGGCAAAACCACCCTCGCACGGATACTATCCGGCGTTGAGCGCCCCGATGCAGGCCACGTGCGCCACCACAAAAGCCTTTCGCCCCCTCTTGGCAGCACCGCAGGTTTTCACGCAGGACTTTCAGGTGCCGAGAACGTCCGTTTCCTCGCCCGCCTGTTACGCCGCAACGTTACCGAGACCACCGATTACTGCGAAAGTTTCGCCGACATCGGCGCCTATTTTCACCGCCCCGTCGGCCAATACGCCCCCGTCATGCGCGCCCGCCTTGGTTTCGCGTTTTCCATGTCGGTGGAATTCGACACCTACCTAAGCGACGGTATCACCAGCGCAGGCGATCACGGCTTTCGCGACAAATGCGAGGCCGCGTTGCTGGAACGCCTGACCCGTTCCGGCCTGATCCTAATGTCGCGGCATGCCCGCACCCTGAACAGGTTTTGCACAAAGTTTTACGCCCTGCACGCCGGACAACTGTTGCCGTGTTCCTCGTCTGAAGAGGCACAAGACATCCTCGATTACGCAGGCGGTTACGGTAACACCTACTGGAACGAGGCCGCTCGTCATGCCGGATAACGCCCCCATCCAGTCCCCGACTGTAGCCGAGGAACAGGAACGCCTTCGCAAGTGGCGCGAGGTCCGTCGTCAAGCCGCCGCTGACCCGAACACCGAACGCCTTCTCCAGGCCGACGTGGATCGTAAAACCCGTCTGGATCAATTCGAAACCGACAAAGCGAACCGCATCCGCAACGCCGAAACCCGCCGCCGCGAGGAAGCCGAGGCGATCGAGGCCCGTCGCATGGACAAGGCCCGCGCCCATTTAGAGGCCCTCGACGACATCGAAACAGCACGCGCAGCGTTAATATCCGCCCGCAAAAAATCCCATCGCCTGACGGGGGGAATGTTGGCGATCTTCGTCGGCCTTCCGACGCTGCTGACGGCCGTTTTCTACCTGTTCGTCGCTCCACCGGTATTCCAATCCACCAGCACCCTCGCCATTGAAGGCGCTATGCCCGCCATCCCGCGCAACCCGTTGTTCAACAATGCTTCAGCCGAACAATCCACCATGGCCGCCGCCTTTCAGCTTCGCGCGCAAATGCAGGCGCAGGCCGGCCCCGAGTTTGTGATGACCATCGACACCACGCAAGGTCTGATAACCATAACCACGTCGGCCCCGACCGCCACACTGGCCTATTCGCAAAATGCCGCGTTAATCAAAACCGCCGATACACTCGCCTTCCCCGCACGGCTAAAAACGCTCGTTCGACCGGCCGTTCCCGGACGTGCGACCTCCCGCGTGCTTCCCAACACCCTCCTCGTCTTTCTCATCAGCCTTTCGCTGTTCACCATCTGCACCATCTTTTTCCAAAGCTTCCGGCATTACGCCCGAAACTAAACAGGAGTTCCCAATGAATATTAGTAATCCGTTAACCCTTTCAAGCGCCCGTCCCGTTACGCCCCTTCGTACCGACGAAACTATCGCCATCATTGGCCTTGGTTATGTCGGCCTGCCGGTTGCCGTCGGTTTCGCGCGCCATTTCGCCAGCGTCACAGGGTTTGACATAAACGAAACCCGCGTAAACCAACTGAACGACGGCTTCGACAGCACCCTTGAAATTAGCCGCTCGGAAATCGAGGACTCCCGCCTTGATGTCACCCGCACAGCTGCCGACATATCGAACGCCACCTTCTTTATCGTCACTGTCCCGACGCCCATCGACAAAGGCAATCGCCCGGACCTTTCGCCCCTACGGGCCGCCTGCCGCACCATCGCCCCGCACCTGACCAAGGGCGCAATAGTAGTGTTTGAATCCACCGTCTACCCCGGTGTAACCGAGGAAATCTGCGGCCCGATCCTCGCTGAAATTTCAGGCTTGCGTTGCGGCATCGACTTCAAGCTTGGCTACAGCCCCGAACGTATCAATCCAGGTGACACCGAACACCGCCTGGAAACCATAACTAAAGTCGTCGCGGCGCAAGATGCAAAATCGTTGCAACGGGTGGCGGATGTGTATGGCACGCTTGTCCATGCAGGTGTTCACCGCGCCCCCACCATTCGGGTTGCAGAGGCTGCCAAAGTGATCGAAAACACCCAACGAGACGTTAACATTGCCTTAATGAACGAGATCGCCATCATCTGCGAGCGCCTTGACGTGCGAACCAGTGACGTGATCGAGGCGGCTTCCACCAAATGGAACTTCCTTCCCTTCACCCCGGGTCTTGTCGGTGGCCATTGCATCGGCGTGGACCCGTATTACCTGACCGCCAAAGCCGAGGAAGTCGGTTATCACTCCGAAGTTATCCTGTCGGGTCGGCGGGTGAACGATGGTATGGGCGAATTTATCGCCTCCAAAGCCATAAAAATGCTCGCCTCGTTAAACGTGCCGCTGTGCCACGCCAAAGTCGGCGTTCTGGGGTTAACGTTTAAGGAGAACGTGCCGGATTTGCGGAACTCCAAAACCTTCGACGTGCTGAATGCCTTGTCAGAATTTGGAGTACGCCCGATAGTGCATGACCCGATGGCCAACCGCGCTGAAATTCCCGAAGGGGCGTTTGACTGGGTTGAGGGCAGCGATATGGCCCAGCTCGATTTGGTCATTTTGGCCGTGCCACATGATGAATATATGGCGCAAGACTTGGCTGAACTGGTACGCGAGGGTGGGGCCATCATCGACATACGATCAGCGTTAGATCGCAAAGATATACCGAAACACATCAGGTATTGGAGTCTTTAATCAAGGTATTCCGCCCCCAACACAGGGCCGAAATTCTGCGCCTGAACCAACACAACATATTTGCTATCGCCCCTTAATGGCGCACGCACGCTAACATCGGATCGGCCGTTCCAGTCACCGATCCACGTCATTTCCTCGACGACGTTAACGTAACTGATAGTCAGGCCAGCATTTTCCCCACGCTGAATGCTGGTCGTCGCTTCGGGGATAATACGGACAAGAAAAATATCTGCGGCTGGCAATCCGGATGCTAGCGGGGAAACCTTGATACTTGCGGTGTCGCCAGATGTATCCTGGACGATTTCCAGCATCGGTTTTTCGTCTTGAAACTGGTCCACATACATCCTCACTTTGCGCTCGTTGCTACCGACGATCTGCGCCTCGCCGTGGATGACGGCCTGCGGTGTGTAAAGCGAGCGCAGGTTCCAGCGGTCACGATACCCCATCTGGCGATCGGTGTTTTCCGAACGTGAAAATTCATCTTTCCAGCCCAGATAATCCCAATAATCGATGTGCCAGCCCAACACGATCACACCGTCTTCTGATACCAATTCACGCAAAATATCGTCCGCAGGCGGGCAAGAGCTGCACCCTTGCGAGGTGAACAGCTCCACCACCACATTCTGTGCTAAAACGGCGGAGGGCAGCCAAAGACTAAGGGCGGCTGCAAGAATTTTGGTGAAACGCATCGGGGCTCCGAACATTGAGGGTTACCTAATTGATACGGATAAACCCCTCAACATTCCAGTCAAGCCTTCGCGAGGTGAAGTTTACTGCGAGGTCCCGCCCGCATAGCCGAGCGTTTTCAGTGCCTGCGTGATTTCGTCCAGTATTACCGGATCATCAATCGTTGCAGGCATTTTCCACGGTGTTTCATCCGCAATATTAACCATAGTTCCTCGCAAGATTTTCCCCGAACGGGTCTTGGGCAACCGATCCACCACCAACGCCAGTTTGAACGCCGCGACCGGCCCGATTTTCTCGCGTACCAGTTTTACAACTTCGGCAATCACTTCGCCGTGCGGGCGGTTAACACCGTTGTTCAGACACAAAAACCCGAACGGCAACTGCCCCTTCAGCTGGTCCTTGACCCCGATCACAGCACATTCGGCAACGTCGGGATGGGCGGCCAGAACCTCCTCCATCGCGCCAGTGGAAAGACGGTGGCCAGCGACGTTAATCACGTCATCCGTGCGCGCCATGATGTAGAGGTATCCGTCTTCGTCAATAATCCCGGCGTCTCCGGTTTCATAGTACCCCGGAAACGTATCCAAATAGGACTTCACGAACCGTTCCTCGGCATTCCAAAGCGTCGGCAAGGTGCCTGGTGGCAACGGCAGTTTGATTGCGATCGCGCCCAACTCTCCGGCAGGCAGTTGGTGACCATCGTCCCCAAGAACCTGCACATCAAAGCCCGGCATAGCAACGGTTGGTGAACCTAACTTCATCGGCAACGCCTCCAACCCCAACGGATTGGCAGCGATAGAAAACCCCGTTTCCGTCTGCCACCAGTGGTCCACTACCGGAATACCAAGCTGGTCTTGCGCCCAAATAATCGTGTCAGGATCGGCACGCTCTCCCGCCAGGTATAGGGCCTTCAGGCTGCTAAGGTCATACTTCTTAACGAATTCCCCGGTCGGGTCTTCGCGCTTGATTGCCCGGAAGGCTGTCGGGGCTGTGAAGAACGAAACGACCTTATGTTCTTCGATCACACGCCAGAATGTGCCTGCATCGGGCGTGCCAACAGGCTTGCCCTCGAACACAATTGCCGTCGCTCCGTATATCAGTGGTGCATAGCAAATATACGAATGCCCAACGACCCAACCAACATCCGAGGCCGCCCAGAACACTTCGCCCGGCTTCACATTATAGATATTTTTCATGGTCCAGTTCAGCGCAACCATGTGCCCGCCGCTTGGCCGCACCACCCCCTTGGGCTGGCCAGTCGTGCCAGATGTATAAAGAATATATAACGGATCGGCACCATTAATCGGCACACAATCGGCAGGTTCCACGCCTTGCTGCACATCGAACCAGTCGAAATCCCGACCTTCGATCAAATCCGCCTGCGCCTGTTCGCGCTGAAGCATGATAGTGAATTCCGGCTTATGCGCCGCCAGATCAATCGCGCCATCCAGCAGGGGTTTGTATTCAATCACCCGCCCCGGCTCTATCCCGCAAGACGCCGCAATGATCGCCTTGGGCGTCGCATCATCAATGCGGACAGCCAGTTCGTTCGCGGCAAATCCACCGAAAACAACGGAATGTACCGCACCGATACGCGCGCAGGCCAACATGGCGTTCAAGGCCTCGGGAACCATAGGCATATAGATCAATACGCGGTCGCCCTTGCCAACACCTTTGGCTTTCAGCGCCCCGGCCAACATCGCCACCTGATCGGTCAACTCCGCATAGGAAATCTTGCGTTTTGCGCCCGTGATCGGGCTGTCGTAAATGATCGCCGTCTGATCCCCGCGCCCGGCCTCAACATGCCTATCAAGCGCGTTGTAGCAGGTGTTGGCCTCGCCATCAGTGAACCACTCGTACAAGGGTGCATTGCTGGAATCCAACGCATAAGTCGGCTTTTTAGTCCAGCTTATCGCCTCGGCGGCTTCCATCCAGAAGGCCTCGGGGTCGGCTTTCCAACCGTCATATACCGATTTATAACTCATCTTGTTCTCCTGTGATTCTAGACCTATCAGTGATCATTTTTCATTCATAGACGTTG
Source organism: Rhodobacterales bacterium UBA3089 (assembly GCA_002367255.1). Lineage (GTDB taxonomy): Bacteria > Pseudomonadota > Alphaproteobacteria > Rhodobacterales > Rhodobacteraceae > NORP23. Next base: position 9,314 of record DFBD01000062.1, read on the forward strand.
ACCGGCGTCCCGGCGAGCGCCGCGATATTCAATAAGCCACGCGCCGTGATCGATGGCGTCACGATATGCGCCCGGTTCCCCATCCCCATCAGGATTGGTCCAACCTCCAGCCCGTTGGCGGACATTTTCAAGATGTTGCGAACCGCACTGGCTGCATCGGAATTGGCGAAAACCAGCACGTTGGCCGCCCCGTCATAGCGCGAATTCGGATAGATTTTGCGCCGAAGGTTTTCATCAAGGGCCGCATCGGTATGCATCTCGCCCTCGTAAACGAAATCGAGGTCCATGCTGTCCAAAATCTCGATCGCATCACGCATCCGACAGGCAGATTCTGTGGGCAGGTTCCCGAATTGCGAGTGCGAACACAGTGCTACCTTCGGTTCCAGACCAAAGCGATGCACATGCCGCGCTGCCGCTACGACCGTATCGGCCATTTGTTGGGCGGTAGGTTCGGGGTTAACATGTGTGTCAGCGACAAACAGCGGCCCATCTTCCAAAATCATCAACGACAAAGCACCGATAGCTCGTAAATTATCTGTACCCAGAACTTGCTGAATATATTTCAAATGCCACAGGTATTGCCCGAAGGTTCCGCAAATCAGGCTATCCGCGTCGCCACGATGCACCATAACCGCGCCAATCGCCGTGGTGTTGGTCCGCATAATCGCCTTGGCCAGTTCCGGTGTCACGCCACGGCGTTGCATGATTTCGTGGTAAGAACCCCAGTAATCGCGAAAACGCGGGTCGTTTTGCGGGTTAACCAATTCGAAATCACGACCTTCCTTGATAGGCAGACCAAACTTATCACACCGCGCCTCGATCACATCGGGGCGGCCGATCAGGATCGGCTTGTCTGTCATTTCTTCGACCATCGCGTGGGCGGCACGCAACACACGTTCGCTTTCCCCTTCGGCAAAAACGATTTTACGCACCGCGTTGTTTGCAGCCGCAAATACCGGGCGCATTATAAGCGCAGATTTGAAGACCGACCCGTCGAGCTTTTGCTTATACGCAACCAAATCCTCAATCGGACGGCTCGCGACGCCGCTTTCCATCGCCGCTTTAACAACCGCACACGACACGATGGCCAACAGGCGGGGATCGAACGGCTTGGGGATCAGGTAATCCGGTCCAAACTTCAGGCTTTCGTCTTTATAGACCGCCGCTGCCTCGGCACTGGTCGAGGCGCGCGCAAGTTCCGCAATTCCCTCGACACAGGCAATTTCCATCGCATCATTGATTGTCGTTGCACCGACGTCTAGCGCGCCACGGAAGATAAACGGGAAGCAAAGAACATTGTTAACCTGATTAGGGAAATCCGAACGTCCTGTCGCTATAATCGCATCCGGTGCAACTGCACGAACTTCGTCCGGCATGATTTCCGGTGTCGGGTTGGCCAACGCAAACACGATAGGTTGCGAAGACATTTTGGCGACCATTTCCGGCTTCAAAACACCAGGGCCAGAAAGTCCGAGGAACAAATCTGCCCCCTCGATTACATCATCAAGTGTGCGTTTATCGCTGTCCTGCGCAAATTCCGCTTTTTGCGGAGTCATTTCCTCGGTCCGGCCCTTATAGACCAGCCCCGCGATGTCACACAGCCAGACGTTTTCGCGTTTCACGCCCAGTTTCAACAGCATATTAAGGCAAGCAATCCCCGCTGCGCCGCCGCCGGTAGAAACCACCTTGATGTCTTCAAACTTCTTGCCCGCCACGCGCAACGCATTGGTTGCCGCCGCGCCCACCACAATCGCGGTTCCATGCTGATCATCGTGGAAAACCGGAATGCCCATGCGCTCGCGGCATAGTTTTTCAACGATAAAACACTCCGGCGCTTTGATGTCTTCAAGGTTGATTGCACCGAACGTCGGCTCCAGCGCAGTGATAATATCGGCCAGCTTTTCAGGGTCGCTCTCGTCTACTTCGATGTCAAAACAATCGATGTTGGCGAACTTCTTGAACAGAACCGCCTTGCCCTCCATGATCGGTTTTGACGCCAATGCCCCGATATTACCAAGCCCCAGCGCCGCTGAACCGTTGGTAACAACTGCCACCAGATTTCCCCGCGCCGTATATTTCGCCGCCGTTGCAGGGTCTTTGCTGATCTCGACACAAGCCTCGGCCACACCGGGTGAATACGCCCGCGACAAATCCCGCCCGTTCGCCAAAGGTTTCGTTGCACGGATTTCCAGCTTCCCCGGCTTGGGGAACTCATGGTAATCAAGCGCGGCTTGACGGGCGGTTTTCTGGCGTTCTTCGGTCAACTTGCGACTCCTATGCTGATTTCAGAGCACAGTAATTGGGTGCGGCAAAATTGTCAGGCCGAAAACACAGGAACTGTTTCAATAATTCGTCCGCCGGATTAGTCGCAAAACTTTATCCGCGGCCTCGGGGATGTTCGTTCCCGGCCCAAAAATCGCCTTGATCCCGTTTTCATAAAGAAAATCGTAGTCCTGCTGCGGAATTACTCCACCGCAAATCACGATAATCTCGGCACCACCGGCAGCTTTCAAGGCCTCAACCAGTTGCGGCGCGAGGGTTTTATGACCAGCCGCCAAAGAGGATATCCCAATCACCTGCACGCCCTTGTCCACGGCATCCTGCGCGGCCTCTTCGGGGGTTTGAAACAGCGGGCCAACGCTAACGTCAAAGCCGATATCGGCGAAGGCGGTGGCGATAACTTTGGCCCCCCGATCATGGCCGTCCTGTCCCATTTTGACGACCAGCATACGGGGGCTACCGCCTTCAATATCCGCGTAATCCCTGACGGCTTTTTGAATGTCGGCAAATCCCTGATCGCCCTCGTAGGCGGCACCATATACGCCGGTCAATGTTTTTACCTCGGCACTATGTCGGCCAAAGACACGTTCCATGGCGTCTGAAATTTCACCAACAGTTGCCCGCGCCCGCGAGGCTTCCACCGCCAGTTCCAGTAAATTACCCGTACCACGAGCGCCCTGTTCAAGCGCCGCAAGGGCGTTTTCACAGGCCGCTGCATCCCGCGTTTCGCGGATGCGCGTCAAACGTTCGATCTGGCGGTCACGTACTTTGGTGTTGTCAATTTCGCGAATATCAATCGCATCTTCCTGTTCAAGGCGGAACTTGTTAACCCCAACAATCACATCGTCACCCTTATCGACCGCAGCTTGTTTACGCGCAGCTGCTTC
>DFBD01000062.1:12527-15126 GCA_002367255.1 Rhodobacterales bacterium UBA3089
CTTCCATGCCTCATCCGCCAATTCCTTGGTCAGACTTTCGACATAGTACGACCCTGCCAGCGGATCGACGACGTTCGTCACACCCGTTTCATTTTGCAAAATCAACTGCGTGTTTCGTGCAATACGGGCGGAAAATTCCGTCGGCAAAGCAATCGCCTCGTCGAATGAATTCGTGTGCAACGACTGCGTCCCGCCCAAGGCTGCCGACATCGCCTCGTAAGCGGTGCGGATTATGTTATTATACGGGTCCTGTTCCTGAAGACTGACACCCGAAGTCTGGCAATGTGTTCGCAGCATCGAGGACTGTGGTTTCTGCGGTTCGAATTCTTCCATAATCCGCGACCACAACAAACGCGCAGCCCGCAGTTTTGCTGACTCCATGAAAAAGTTCATGCCAATGGCGAAAAAGAAGCTGAGCCGCCCTGCGAAATCATCTACATCCATCCCCGAGGCAATCGCGGCCTTAACATATTCCTTACCGTCCGCCAGCGTGAACGCCAGTTCCTGCACAAGGTTCGCGCCTGCCTCTTGCATGTGGTAACCCGAAATCGAGATCGAGTTGAATTTAGGCATTTCCTGCGAGGTATACTTGATGATATCGGACACGATCCGCATCGACGGTTCTGGCGGGTAGATATAGGTGTTGCGGACCATGAATTCTTTCAAAACATCGTTTTGAATGGTTCCAGTCAGCGCGGCACGGTCAACGCCTTGTTCCTCGCCTGCGACAATGAAATTCGCCAGGATCGGGATAACCGCCCCGTTCATAGTCATCGAAACCGACATTTTATCCAGCGGAATACCGTCGAACAGAATCTTCATATCCTCGACACTATCAATCGCCACGCCCGCCTTGCCAACGTCGCCGACAACGCGCGGATGGTCACTGTCATAACCCCGGTGCGTCGCCAGATCGAAGGCTACGGACACGCCTTTCTGCCCTGCCGCCAAGCCCTTGCGATAAAACGCATTGCTTTCCTCCGCGGTCGAGAACCCTGCATATTGCCGGATTGTCCAAGGCCGCCCTGCATACATCGTACCCTTTGGACCACGCGTATAAGGCGCAATTCCAGGCATGCCGCTAAGGTGTTCAACCCCGTCCAGATCATCCGCCGTGTAAACCGGCTTAACGGCGATCCCCTCGGGCGTGTTCCACGTCAAATCGTCCAGCGGGCGACCACGCAGTTCTTTCTCCGCGAGGGCTTTCCAGTCTTTATCGGTCATCTCTGCATTCCTTTATTCGTTGAATTCCACCTTCAACGGCACCCGTCCAAAGGCGATTTTCGCGCCGGAAAAGGCCGCCATTCCCCTGGGTGGTTCGCCAAATATGATCGTGTCGCGCCCATATCGATGGTTCAGTGCATCGAGTGTCAGGCAAAGTTTCTCGCGTTCCGTCAGGCTTCCGACCTTGCGGGACTCGAACAAATCGGGGGTGTGGTTTTCGTTTGAAACCAACCCGCCCAGCATTACACTGGTCGTAAATACCTTTTGCGGAGCCAATCGCTGCCAATGTTGTTCCATATGCGCCAGCAGTGCAAAACTGTCCTGTGTCGCTGGAATTTTTGCGCCCGAGCCCAGTCGTTTGTAATTCTGGTTTTTCACTGAGATATGCAGGTACGTGGCAAAATACCCGCCTCGTCGCAAGCGTGTGGCCGCTTTGACCAGTAAACGTCGCATAATCAGCCGTGCGCGCTCTGGCGAGCGGCTCGCGCCGCTTAAAACTTGTGAATGGCCAAAACTGTGAGCTTTGGTTGACGGGTCGGGAATGTCTTCGCCCTGCAAGGCGCGGATGAACCGTTCGCCCGAAACACTGCGCCAGATCGCGCGGGCGTGACGCGGGGTTAATGCATAGAGCGTCGGTATGTCGGTGACCCCTGCGGCCTCTAGCCGAGCATTCATGCTGCGTGAAATTCCCGGCATATCGGTTAGTTGCAGATGTGCCAGCTTGTCCGGCAACACCGCAGGCGTTAGCCAATCCGTACCACTCGGTTTGTGCAACTCTCCGGCGATTTTTGCCAGCAACCGACTGGAGCCCAGCCCGATAGAACAATGCAGCGCCACACCTGCGTGTTTGTAAATACTTTGTCGCGCAGCCTCGGCCAACCGCAGTGCATTTGGCAAGCGTTGCGCGTTCCCCGTCAGACGACACGAGACCTCGTCTACCGAATGCACCGCCTCGATTGGCAGAACCCGTTCTATGGCCGCTTTGATCTGCGCGTGAAAGTCCACATAAATATCGTGCCGCGCGGCGCGAAAGACGATGCCAGGGCACATCGCCCGTGCCTCGAACATTCGTGTGCCCACTCGAATGCCCTTGGCCTTGGCGTCGTAGCTGGCCGCAATACAAGCGGCGCTTTCGTGTAGGGTCGTCACAATCCCCACCGGTCGTCCGCGCAATTCCGGCTCCACCTGCTGTGCCACCGAGGCAAAATAACTGTTCATGTCCAGATACAACATCTGGACGGTAATATCCTTGGGCATAGCCAATAACCTCTGAAAATGAATCAGATGTTAATTTAGAACATTTAGTGAACATTTGCATCTCTAAAGCTACTCGAATTCCATAATCACATCATCAACCGCCAAACTATCACCAGCC
>DFBD01000051.1 GCA_002367255.1 Rhodobacterales bacterium UBA3089
AGGGGGAGGTTCAACATCGTTGCCGCCTCGGCGATGACTTCCTCGGGCGGGGCGGGGTCGTTATCGCAAACATTATAGATCGCGCCTGCGTTCGGGGCGGCAATCGAGGCGCGCAGGACTTGCGCGATGTCATCTACATGTGTGCGGCTGAAAACCTGACCCTTCTTTATAATCCGGCGTGCGGTTCCGGCACGGACCTTGGCAAACGGTCCACGGTTCGGCCCGTAAATACCAGCGAGGCGGAAGATGTGAACAGGCAGTCCGGTTTCTGCCCCCAGATCAAGCCAGGCCTGTTCTGCATCGGCGCGCAATTGCCCGCGTCTTGTAGCGGGGGTCAGAGCCGAGGTTTCGTCCACCCAGCCACCGTCACGGTCCCCGTAAACGGCGGTTGTGGATAGGTAGCCCACCCATTTGTACTGGCCCGCACGTTGGCGGATTTCGTCTTCCAGCGCAGTTAGAACCGGATCCCCCCCTTCGGAAGGGGCGGCAGACAACAGGATGTGGGTGGCAGCGGTTAAGGCTTCGGTAATGTCTTCGGCAGGCCAAAGCACGGCTTCGATACCGGCGGCTTTCATCGCTGCGGCCTTGTCAGCCGAGCGGGTGGTGCCAATAACGCGCCAGCCTTCGGCGTTGAGTTCTTGGCCGATAACACGGGCCGTGTAGCCGTACCCGAAAACCAGAATTGTATTCATCTAGCGACCCTTTTCGTGTGCGAGCCGCTGTCTTGCGACATCTTCATTACGGGCGTCACGGTTTTGCTGAAGCATTGCGTCCTCGATATAGGTTAGATGCGTTTCAACAGCTGCGCGGGCTGCATCAGGGTCTTGTGCGATAATAGCCTTAAAAATAGCGCGGTGCTGTTCCAGAAGGTGATCTCTTGTGGAACTCTTTCCGAACAGGGTTTGACGATTGTAAAAAACGCCCGCTTGAAGCATTTCGAACATCGAACGCACCATGTGCAGCATCACGACGTTATGCGCAGCCTCCACGATTGCCAGATGGAATTCGGCGTCGATCTCGGCTTCTTCTGCCGGGTTACGTTTTTCGTGAGCGGCCTCCATGCGTTTGAAAATGCTGCGAATTACGGCTAAGTCGGTTTCGTTCGCGTGTTCGGCTGCGCGGGCGGCGGCCATCCCCTCAAGGTCGCGACGAAACGAGAGGTAATCGAGCAGGGCTTCGTCATGCGTGGAAAACAGTTTTACCAAGGGGGGGGCGAAGGCCGAGCCCAGAACTTGTGCGACGAATGCCCCTGCGCCAGGGCGGGTGACAACAAGGCCGCTTGCCTCAAGTTCCGCGAGGGCGTCGCGTAAAGTCGGGCGGGATACTTCGAATCTTGTGGCCAGTTCACGTTCCGAGGGTAACCGTTCGCCGGGGCGTAATACGCCGCGAAGGATCAGTTGTTCGATCTGGTGAATAATTGCACCCGCCGCTTTTTCCGGCTCTATTTTTCTAAACGGCATAAATCACTTTCCCCTAAAATTGGTTCGAGGATATTACCAATTGAGGGATATAGGCAAGGATTAGTCACAAAAAAAGGTCGGCGCGAACCGACCCTTTTAAGTTTATGTCAGCAACCTATTGGTTGGGGGTGATATAAATCTCTACCCTGCGGTTGGCCTGACGTCCGGCGGAAGAGGCATTCGATTCGACCGGGCGGGTTTCGCCAACGCCGTAAGCGATGACGCGGCCCGGGTTCACAGTGTTGATCAGGATGCCACGAACCGCACGGGCGCGTTGTTCGGACAGGGCCTGATTATAGGCGGATGTGCCTGTGTTGTCGGTGTGACCGACCACCTCGATTGTGGTGTTCGGATAGGTGTTCATGCTGGCAGCCAGCGTGTTGAGATCACCCACAAGGCTGGATTTAACCACAGCACTGTTGGTGGCAAATGTGATGTCTTCGGGCAGGGATACTATTAACTGCGACCCGGTGTTGATGATGCTAACGGAGTCGCCCATCTGCGAACGAAGCGCGGCTTCCTGTTTGTCCAGATCAGCACCAATCACGCCGCCGATTGCACCACCGATGGCGCCACCGATGAGCGTACCTTTGGTTTTATCATCAGATACGGCACGGCCAAACAGACCGCCAAGTACGGCACCAACGCCTGCACCCGTTCCGGTGTTGTTCGCAGTGCCATCCGGGTTTGTACAGCCCGACAGGGTGATCGCGCCTGCAAGTGCGACAATGCTTAAAGTTTTGAATGTAGCCATAAGAAATATCCTTGAATTAGAGGTTAATAACTCGCTTGCCGCTATTTTCGCGGCAATCTGTGACAATACAAGTCTGTTTTCGGTAACGCCCGGATTTTGGGCGATATCTCGCTTAATCCGCATCCAGACGGGCAGCCTCATAGGCCAGCATGGCGCGTTTTACGGGTAAACCCCAGTGATAGCCGCCAAGCCCGCCGGATTTACGCAGGGCGCGGTGGCAGGGGATCAACCAACTAACGGGGTTTTTGCCAACGGCGGTGCCAACTGCGCGGACGGCTTTGGGGTTGCCAATGCGTTGGGCTATTTCGGAATACGTGGTGACGTGACCCGAAGGAATGGAAAGCAGAGCTTCCCATACTTTTATTTGAAAGGGTGCCCCGATCAGGTGCAACGCGGTCTCGCCGCCCTGACCGAAGGCGGCAGATGTCCATCTGGTGATCGCCTCGGGGTTCTCAACGAAATTGGCTTTGGGCCAGCGGCTTATCATGTCTTGCATGGCGACGTCGCGCCCGAATTCCGATGAAAACGCCATGCCGCAGAGGCCGCGTGTGGTGCCCATAGTCAGGACCTCGCCAAAGGGGGAGTCGAACCAGCCGTAGTTTATGGTTAACCCTTCGCCTTTGCGGGCGTATTCGCCGGGTGACATTGCCTCCCACTTCACGAACAGGTCGTGCAGGCGACTAGACCCCGACAGCCCCGTTTCCTGCGAGGCATCCAGAACGGTGAAGTGATCGTCTAACAGGTTTTTGGCATGGTCCAGCGTCAGATATTGTTGATACCGTTTGGGGCTGACGCCTGCCCATTGGCTGAAGACACGCTGGAAATGCGCGGGCGATAGGCCGACCGCTGCGGCGGTTTCTTCCAGCGATGGCTGGTCGGTTACGCGGTCGCCGATGAACTCGATTGCCCGTGCGATTACCGTGTAATGATAGGGGTCTTTATCGCTTAGGTTGTTCATCAGGGGGCCCTTCTTGATTTGCATGGTCAACGTAGCGCAAAGGGGATAGAACTCCACCCGAATCTTGCGCTTTATTAGGGACGCTATGCCAGCCCAACTCGACTATAAAACCATCTCCGAAATTTTTCGGCGTTTTCAGGCGAGCGATCCTGAGCCGAAAGGTGAGCTGGACCATGTGAATGCGTTCACGTTGGTGGTGGCTGTGGCGCTGTCGGCGCAGGCGACGGATATCGGCGTGAACCGAGCGACAGCGGAGTTGTTCAAGGTGGCCGATACACCTGAAAAGATGCTGGCGTTGGGCGAAGAAGGTTTGATTGAACACATCAAAACCATCGGCCTGTTTCGTAATAAAGCCAAGAACGTCATTAAGTTAAGCCAACGTCTGGTGGATGTTTACGACAGTAAAGTTCCATCCTCGCGCGCCGCGCTTGAAAGCCTGCCGGGGGTAGGTCGCAAGACTGCCAACGTCGTTTTGAACATGTGGTTTCACCAGCCAACACAGGCTGTAGATACGCATATTTTCCGTTTCGGAAATCGCACGGGGGTGGCTGTGGGCAAAGATGTACTGGCTGTTGAACGCGCGATTGAAGACCATATTCCCGCTGAATATCAACAACACGCACACCACTGGATGATTTTGCATGGGCGGTATATATGCAAAGCTCGCAAGCCTGTTTGTGCCAACTGTATCATCGCCGATCTGTGCGAATCCGAGGATAAGACAATATGAAGAAGTACCAAGTAGTCGGCATCGGCAATGCGATGGTGGATATCCTTGCGCATGTCGAAAACGATTTTCTGAAAACGCATGGCGTGGAAAAAGGCATCATGCAGTTGATCGATACGGATCGTGCGAACCAGCTATATGGTGTTATGGGTCCGGCGATGGAAATCTCGGGGGGGTCGGCGGCGAATACTATTGCCGGGTTGGCGGCTTTGGGGATGGAAACGGCCTATGTTTCCAAGGTCAAAGACGACCAGCTAGGCGGGATTTTTTTCCATGATATCAAGGCACAAGGCGCTGATTTCGATACGCCTTTGGCACCGATTAACCATGCCGCCGAGACAGGGCGTTGCATGGTGCTGGTTACGCCGGATGGCGAGCGTTCGATGAACACCTATCTGGGGGTGTCGGAATTCCTTGCGCCGGACGATATTGATGTTCGCATTATGGCGGATTCCGACTGGCTTTATCTTGAGGGGTACCGCTTTGACGGGCCGGACAGCCATGCGGCTTTTGCCAAGGCGATTACGGCTTGTAAGGGGGCTGGCGGACGTGTCTCGATTACGCTTTCGGACCCGTTTTGTGTGGAGCGTCACCGCGACGCCTTCCTTGAAATGATCCGCGCGGATGTGGATTTGTTGTTCTGCAACGAACATGAAATTATGTCGCTATATCAAACAGATGACCTAAGTGTTGCAATGACGCTGGGCGCGGCGGATGTGGACATTCTGGCGTGTACAGTTGGGGATCGGGGCGCCTATGTCGTGCAAGGCGGCGAGGAGGTTCACGCCCCTGCCACAGCCACACACGTAGAAGACGCCACCGGTGCCGGAGACCTGTTTGCAGCCGGATTTTTATACGGTTTGACCAGCGGTCGAGACTACCTGACATGCGGGCGCATGGGCTGCGTTGCGGCGGGTGAAATCATCGGCCATATTGGGGCGAGACCCGAGGCGAATTTGATGGATTTATTCGCGGCTGAGGGGCTGGTTTAGGGGGCTTCGGTTCCCGTTAACCTTTAGACAAAACCGCAGGATTTCCGTGTGCACAACGCGTACACAACCCGTACACAATGCGTATGTACGTTTTTGTGGGTGGAGGCGTTAAGGAATTTGGGTGAGTGCCTCAATTTCAATTTAACCCTTACAATCGATTGTAGCGTGCGGAAGTTTGAATAAATACGCAACAGTCAACAAAACGTGTCATAATCGCCGTCCGATTGAAGTACACCTGTGTGTGCATTAACTTAGCTTTAAGGAGTTGCCTGTCAAATAGGCGTGTTGGATTGCCGCAGCATCAGCTGAAACTGACCTAATGTTCAGTATCCCATTGCTTTTGGCGGCGACTCATGTAAAAAACAACTTGTCGGTACGCCAGTTTAACGCTAGATACGCCGCGAAAGAGAAGAATGGAGAGCAATATGCCAAATATAACATTTGACCAGCGCTTTCAAAGAGCATTTGATGGAGGTCTTACCGACATCAAGTTTTTTGTTCGGCGTGATGGGGCCGTTACACCTGATGCACTAATGGAAGACGCCTTGGCGTTCCAAGTGGCGATCGATTCCGACAAAGTAAAACAAGTGGATGGTGTTGACTGACAACATTTTGTTAGTAATGACTTTTAAACCCCCACACTTTGATATAAAGAGGCCTGACGGCCTCTTTTTTTAATGGAATAGCAATGCTTGAAAACGTAGGGAATATCCTCAAAGATTATCACGAAGAACATAGCTTGGATTTATCTTCAAGCGATTACCCTCCTGTTAGAACATCGCTCTTGCATCCGTACATAGAAGCTCGGGGTGTGGTGGACAGAATCGGCATCTATGAGGCTGATATCGAAACGAAACACATTGTGGCGCTAGTACAAAAGTTTCAGGGTGAAACTGGCCCATATAGTGGGACATTAGATCTTGCCAAGATTTACTATGCGAAAAATCATAACTATTGCTGGCGACGTTTCGGTGTTTGCAAAGAAATGTTCCACTGCATGATTGACCGCACTATGGCCGATCGTGTTGCAACTACGAAGTCTTTGACTACGTTATTGGAATTGCTTGCTGCGGACACAACTGCTTTGACTGGTGATTTCGCTCCGCTAAACCGTGAGCAGGAAGCTGAATTATTAGCACTGGAAACATTATTCCCTGTTGAGTTTAGGACAGACTATCTAGAGAAATCAGCGGACGAGGATACAATTAAGGCTTTTGCAAAGCAATTTTGTATCCCAGAGGAGTATGCACGTTTAGCTTGTCGCCCAACCTACAATCAGGCGGTTATTAGGATAAGAGGTCGCCTCGAAGACTTAAAATGAACTTTATGCATGATAAGTAGATAAAGTTTTCTGAAAATCAATCTACATCCCTAATCCAATAACTCCCAAGTATCCGCTCCATCAAACCGTCTTACCCTAACACCCTCCATATCCGCCTCGCTCGCCAGTTGGCAGTTTAGGGCGTAGCGGGAGCCGTCGGTGGCCATCCAGTGGGTGGTGCAGTTGCAGGTTTTGCAGGCGTGGAATTCGAGGTCTTTGTCGCCCCATACGTAGGCGTGGGTTGCGCCCTCTGGTGCTCTCAACGTCATTTTGGTTCGCTGGGAGTAGGCCCAACGGGTGTTGAGCCGCCGGCAGATGGAGCAGTTGCATGTGATTACGAAATCCGGTTGTTCCAGAATTTCGAATGTGACGGCGCCGCAGTGGCAGGAACCTTTGATCATTTGTTAACCTCTCGGGCATAAGAATACGCGAGAGGTTAGGGGGGATGGTGCGTTGGCGTCAACCATCCGCCCTGATCGTCGCGTTTTTCGGGTCGTAGGGGCTGTCTTCGGTGATTTCGGCGTCCCAGAGTTGGTCGTGCATTTTGACTTTCAGTTTTTGGCCGACGTTTGCCAGTTCGGGGGGGACGTAGCCC
>DFBD01000149.1:0-8837 GCA_002367255.1 Rhodobacterales bacterium UBA3089
GCATCAAACGCCTCTAGCGCGCGGGCGTATCCGGCTACATCACGAGGATGGCCATAAAGGCTGTCGAATTCGACGAGGTTAGTGAAAATAAAATCCCCGTCTACAGCCTCAGCAATGAAATCAAGCAGATCATCCACCAGTTCCAGGTCACGTTTACCTTTTTTTAACTTTGTGATGCCACGATGAGCGAAGATATCCCCTATCTTACCTACCGCCAAGGTACGCCCGCCAGCTGCTACCACGCGATCACAGATAGTATCCTCGGGCGGTTCAATCGCCAGATCTTTACGGTTGATCGTGCGTGTGAACTCCTCGGCCGTTTCCCCAACGAACGGGCGGGCGATGACACGGCCAACCATCAACGGGTGGAAAATTTCAGCAGCAATCGCACAGATTTCATACAGTCGCTCCAGCCCGAAATGTTCCTCGTGTGCGGCAATTTGGAAAACGCTATCGGCAGACGTATAACAAATCGGCTTACCCGTCCTGATATGTTCTTCCCCCAACTCGCGAAGGATCGGCATGCCGGACGCATGACAATCACCGAGTATCCCGGGAATTCCCGCGCGCCGCACAAATTCCTCGATTTTATCGGGTGGGAAAGCAGGCACTGTATCAGGGAAATAGTGCCAATCAAACGGCACGGGCACGCCGGAAATCTCCCAATGTCCCGACGGAGTATCCTTGCCTTGTGAAACCTCGGTCGCCGCGCCGAAAATTCCGACCGCGCCTGCATCCAACCCCGGTGCCGCATGACCGGAAGCCAACCGAATAGCAGCCCCAAGACCCAAACGATCAAGGTTTGGCAGCGAAAGCGGACCGCTCCGACCTTCCTCTGCCGTGCCATTTGCGCAGGCATCTGCAATGTGGCCCAAGGTGTTGGAACCCTCGTCCCCGAATTGTGCTGCGTCAGGCGCACCACCGCAACCGACCGAATCCAGCACCAGAATTAATGCACGTGCCATGGCTATTTCACTTCCAAATGCTCTTTGCCAAAACCTGCGGGCAGCAGGCCGCCAATGGTGCTCTCTTCAATGTCACCAGCCAAATCAGCCATATAAACAGGGGTATCCGCCTTCGCGAACTCCGCTATTTTCTGCCGGCAACCGCCGCAAGGCGATACTTTTGAAGCGCCGCCAGCCACGACCAGAATTTCTGCAATCTCGAATTCACCCGCAGCAATCATCGCCGCAATCGCCCCAGCTTCCGCACAGGTCCCCTCGGGATATGCCACATTTTCAACGTTGCATCCCGTAAAAACTTTCCCCGAGATCGTGCGAACAGCCGCCCCCACTTGAAAATCTGAATACGGCGCATAGGCGTTTTCACGTACCGTGATTGCTGCTTTGAATAGGTCCATCGAGAATCCCTCGTAAAATGTCAGGTTCAAGACACGAGTATAGTTCAGCCGAAATTATGGGCAAGAGAATGCGTTAAGAATTCTACCTTTTGGTCAGGTTTTCTCCCAACCTTCCTTTTTACGATACAACGTCGAGGGCGAAACATCGAGCAGTCGCGCGGCCTGCGGGATGGATCCGTCACAAAAATCGATAGTGGCCTCGATAAATTCCCGTTCCAAGGTCGCAAGGGGCGTACCGATAAATGCAGCGAGATTATTTGACGGCTCAGCAACCCGCATTGCATCCGAGAAACCAACCGCAGCCTCACCATCATCGCGGGGTGAACTTTGACGCGGCATCGTCGCTTCGGGCGGCAACATTTCAGGTAAAACAATAGGCCCGTCATTCAAAACCACAACATTACGGATCACGTTCATCAATTGGCGAACATTTCCCGGCCACGTCATTGACGCAAAAATATCGCGGACTTCAGGGCTGAGCCCCGTGAATTCCTTATTTTCCTCGGCTGTAAATTTCGCCAAGATTTTATCCGCAATCTCTATAACATCCGCTGCTCGTTCGCGAAGTGGCGGCATATGGATTGGCACTACATGCAGACGATAATATAAATCTTCGCGGAACCGCCCAGCCCGAACCTCGGCCAAAGGGTCGCGATTTGTCGCACAAACAATTCGCACATCAACCATATGTGCCTTAGTCGCGCCAACTGGCTGGATGGTTGAGGTTTGCAAAAACCGCAGCAGCTTGGTTTGCAGGCTCAAATCCATCTCGCATATTTCATCAAGGAATAATGTCCCCCCGCTCGCCGCCGCCGCCGCCCCTTTCTTGTCTGCAATCGCCCCGGTGAAGGACCCTTTCAGATGCCCGAACACCTCGGACTCCAGCAAACCACGCGGGATTGCGCCGCAATTCAGGGGAACAAAAGGGCCGTTCGCACGACTGGAGACGTCGTGTATGGCTTGGGCGCACAACTCCTTGCCCGTGCCACTTTCGCCGGTCACAAAAACCGTAGCGGTCGAGCGCCCGATATTTTGCACCATTTTGTAGATGCCTTGCATGACCTCGGACGAACCGATGAAACCCTGGAACTCGTCCGGTTCGTCGGCTGACACACGGGGATGATCGACATCGTTCATCAAGGCCTGTCGGGCATTATCAACAGCAGATAGCAAGCGAACTTCATCGAAAGGTTTAACGAGAAAATCAAATGATCCCAGTCGCATAGCCTCAACTGCGCGATTTATAGAACCGTTCGCGGTGATCACGATAATCTTGATGTCAGGTTGTTCCGCAATGAATTCGGCCATTAGTTCCATGCCGTCACCATCAGGTAAAAGCAGATCAAGCAGCACGATTTTATGTTTAGACTTTGCGAACTTCTCGCGGGCCTCGCTGATGGAAAACACACATTCAGCATTATGCCCGGCCTTACGAATAACCGCCTGGTATACCATTGAAAGCGAGGGGGTATCCTCTACCAGAAGTATTGGGCCGTCCATTAAGCGTTAACCTACTTTTCGTTAGTCAAAAATGATTCAACCTTGGAGATACCGCTAATACACTTCAAGTTCAATGGCTGCGCTGTTTGTTTATCAGAGGCGTTAGCCGCCTTATTAAGTTCCTGTGCTAAATGCTGCAAATTCGTGGCGCCGATTGCACCCGCAACAGATATCAGGATGTGGCTGTGTCTACGCCACTCTGTGTAGTTTTCCTCGGCCTCCGCTGTGATCAAACCTTTCTTGATCACAGCAAAGTCCGCCACGACTTTTTCCAAAAACTCCGCCAGAAACTCCGGCCCGATCGTCTTGGAAATAACATCATAAATCGCGCGATCAACAAACCCCGGATTATCAACCGAGGCCCCTCCCTGCGCCGCTCCCTCCCCTTGCGGTTCGGGTGGCGTGCCGTGAATATATTCAAGAATTTGGTGCCCGAGCGATGCGATACCGGCGATCGGCTTCGCAATCACCCCGTCCGCCCCCGCCGCGTCAATCTTTTCACGATGCTCTTGCATCACATAAGCCGTCAACGCGATCATCGGGATGCCCGATTTGGCGTCATCACGGGCACGAATTTCGCGCAACACTTCCAAGCCGGATTTACGGGGCATTTCGATATCCAGCAGCAGCACGTCAAATTCTGACCGTTCGAACATCGCCAGTGTTTCAACGCCGTCAGATGCAACTTGAAACTTCGCACCCATACTTTTCAGCATCTGCGTGACCACCAACTGGTTGGTAACATTATCCTCGGCTAACAGGATATTAAGGTGGCTCAGGTCAGGTAATGCCTCGATGTGCGGAGGTGGCGGCGTGATGGCGAGCGCCGCTGACGGGAATACGACCGTCACACACGCCCCGCCATTTTCGATGTTTTTCACCGAAATCGTCCCGCCAACTTCGGTCACGAGCATTTCAGAAATGTATAACCCCAAACCCGACCCCTCTTGTGGGGAATCGTCGGGGCGTCCGCGAAATTGAAACAACATGGCAAGTGCGGATTCACTAAACCCCGGGCCAGAGTCGGTTACCGAAATAATAACACTTTCAGCGCGACTAACCACACTGATAGAAATACTGCCACCCTGCGAAAACTTGACGGCATTTCCAATCACGTTATTGAAAATACGATGGAAGTGTGTGCGCTCAATAACGTCCATGGTTTCAACGCTGCGTGAAACGTCCAAATCGATATGGATACCTGCGCTTTCGGCCTGATCATACCAACGCTGTGCCAACCGGTCAATTTCATCAGGAACGTTTATCAAGGTAGAGGTCGGCGCGGAATCGCAGCCACCGAAAACCAGATTCAACAGGTCGTTCAACATTGCACCGGAAGTTTGCGCGCGTTTTAGACGGTTGCGCATCTCAACCGAAAGTCCGTCGCCGTCGATCAACTCCAGACTACCAAGCAAGCCAAACATCGCCGAGCGCACATCATGAGCCAAAAGGGTAGCCCCCTTACCGCCCAATTCATCGCTCAACTCCGCCTCGAACCGACTTATACCGTTCAGCTGTTCAACCTTCATAATTCACCCAGACCCGAATCAAATTTTAATAATGATATTATATTCCACTCAGGGTTGTTAATATTTCGTTGTTTTCACTAGATAAAGTCCATTTATGAGCTGTTACTCTACGGCTTTACCAACAACATCACGAATTTCACGGAAGTTCAGAGGTAGACTCACTGTGGAATCGAATGCTTCTACATCTACTGGTGCGCCAAGCGCAATTAGCCTTGCCGTCGGGTAATTCTGTTGTGCCTGCGCGAGGAAATCTCTCTCGGTCGCGCCGCCTGCCTCGATCAGGGCGATGTGCACGGGGTCATTTTCGTCTTCTTGCAAAAAGTTCACATCCATATCAGCCAAAGCCGCACGACAGATCGCCCCCATTGCATCGCTGTTTGATAGAACTGCAATGTTCAACGCCGTCGTTACGTATTCTTCGACCGGTATCGAGACGATCACAGTAATACGCTCGTCAGCAGTGTTATCCACCTGCAAACTTCCGTGCATCGCCTCGATCCCCCCCCGCGCGATCACCGGGCCGAGGGCGTCAGTCATAAACAAATCTTCCCCTCGCTCTTCCTCGCCAAGTATCAAGTCGGGGGCCCACGCCCCGCCATCGGACAAATACGAGAATGACAACCGCATTAATAACGAGCCACCTTCACAGGACAACTTCATCTCTGCATCGCGCACCCCCGCGGTTTCGATGACATACTGTAGCAAATAGACATAGATTTGACGGAGTCTGCGAAAGTCGCCCTGTAAATGCCGTGGACAATCCTGGGGGGTAGGAACCGAAAACGATACGCCCTCGCGCTTGGCGACAGGCGTAAATTTTTCGCGCACAGAGGTCGCCAACAGCGCCACCTCGAACGGCTTGACCTCTAGTTTTATTTCATCGGAATGCAGGGCGCTTAAGTCCAGAATATCGACAAGCAGATCCATCATCTGTTGACTAGATTGTTCCGCATGCTCGATAAGGCGAATTTGACTTTGCCGAACCGCATTTTGTTTTGACAGCGCCAGCAGTCCAAGTACCCCGTTCATAGGCGTTCGTAGTTCGTGGCTCATCATTGTCAGGAACTTCGATTTGGCACGGCTGGCCTTATCAGCTGCATCGGCAAGCTTCATATTGGTATCCGCAAGCCGCTTGAAACGCATGCTCTCGCGATTGATATAAGCGAGCGACACAACCGCAATCCCGATGGCTAGAAAGCCAAGAAACGATGTACGGTTCACACCGGATTGCAACTGTTGACGAATTTCGCGCCCGCGCAATTCCTCGCCAAGCGTGACATTTCGACTGAACGTCCGGACCTCCTCGGCGTAAGGATTGAACACCACCAATAGTTTGGCTGCTTCGACGCGGTCTCCTTGCGTCAATTCAATGATACGGCGATCAACGGCTTTCATATCGTCAAACAGTCGCGGGACGATCCGTGTTTCCCGGTCATATTTTCTTAAACGTTCGCCGATTCCCCCCTGATTGAATACGCCAATCCGGCTCCAGAGGATATCGAAACGATTGTTGACTTCATCTACATCAGCCCCAGACCCTTCGATCTGAAAGCGGAGCAAGGATTCCCGAAAGCGGTTAAGCTCCTGTTCCAATTGATAGGACATCCATGTGATATCTTCCAAACTGGCAGCCTGCATTGCAGCCACGTCTTTACGAAAGGAATTGTAGCCAAGGATCACAAGTCCGCTGGCCGCAAGGAAAACGACCAAAACCACATAACGTGGAAGGCCAGAAACCCTCACAATATATCAACCTTTACCAACTGCCAAATCAGCCGATCATTATAGATACGATCCTGCAATTCGACATTGTCGGTCATTGGATAAATCACCCAGATAGGCCCCTTATCCCTGATGGAGAGCCTCTCGCCATTTTGGGACATGGCAAAAATCACGTCGTAATCAAGTATGTCCGATACAGGAACTTCAATTATGTATTCATTCACAGCGGTAAGCCGCAATGTCGTGATTTCCAAGGCATCCAGAAGTGCGATCACATCACGCGCCAGCGGTCCGGTGAATTCGGCCAACCCATCCACAAATTCGTTTTCAGTATGCACTGAAAACTGTTCCATTGCCAAAAGATCATCTTCTGTTAGCTCAACGACGACGTCTTGTGACGAATCCGTTACGGTTAAATAGGTGTCGCCTTGTGCCGTTGCCCAGTTAGGAAAAAAGACGGCCGTCAGAATTACTGCTCCCAACAATTGCTTCGATATCGTCAACAAACTATTCATTATACGCACTCCTTGTGTGTGGATAGTACATGCAAAATTCGGGCCAAATAAATAACACAAGCTACGAAGATGCATAATTACGTTAAAGCCTTTGAGTGATCGCAAATTTCGTTGCGTTTTGCGATTTTCGCGGTCGCCAAATGCAATACGGCCACATCACATTTATGTGATCGGACTTTTACTAAAACTTTATGTTTACGCAACATCTACCTTTCCCTCTGGCCAAAGCCATAACGCAGGCATAGGCTCAGTGTTATAATCCTACTTGCGAGGCGAAATGGACCACCTAACAAACTTCCCGTCGACCGCTGACATGCAATCTGCTGACGCGGCACATCACCTGCACCCTTTCACCGACACTTCGGAGTTAAATGAAAAAGGTGTACGAATTATTACCGCCGCGAACGGGGTGTATATAAATGACAGCGAAGGCAACAAAATGCTGGACGCGATGGCGGGGCTTTGGTGTGTAAACATCGGCTATGGCCGCAAGGAACTGGCCGATGTCGCCTATCGCCAGATGCAGGAACTGCCTTACTACAACACGTTTTTCATGACGTCCCACCCTCCTGTAACGGCACTGGCTGAGAAAATCGCCAACCTGATGCCGGGCGATCTGAACCGTGTTTTCTTCGCTGGTGGCGGGTCCGAAGCCAACGACACCAATATCCGTCTGGTGCGCCATTACTGGGCCTCGATGGGTAAACCTGACAAACGGATCATCATCTCGCGCAAGAACGCCTACCACGGGTCTTCCGTTGGATCGGGCAGCCTTGGGGGCATGACCGGGATGCACGCCCAGGGCGGGATGCCAATCCCTGACATTACCCACATCGATCAACCCTATTGGTACGCCGAAGGTGGTGATCTGTCGCCCGAAGAATTCGGCCTGAAAACCGCCCGTGCGCTGGAGGCCGAAATTGAGCGCCTAGGCATCGACAACGTCGCCGCCTTCATCGCCGAACCCGTGCAAGGCGCGGGCGGTGTTATCATCCCGCCCTCAACCTACTGGCCTGAAATCCAGCGTATCTGTGACGAAAACGAAATCTTGTTAATCGCAGACGAGGTGATCTGCGCCTTTGGCCGCACCGGCAACTGGTTCGGGTCCGAAACCTTCAATATCCGCCCCGACATTATGACGATCGCCAAAGGGCTGTCGTCAGGATACCAGCCCATCGGCGGCAGCGTGATCTCCGAACGTATGGCCAAGGATCTGGATGCAAACGGCGGCGAGTTCGCCCATGGTTACACCTATTCCGGCCACCCTGTCGCATCGGCGGTAGCACTGGAAAACCTGCGCATTCTTGAAGAAGAGAAAATCATCGACACCGTGCGTGATGAAACCGCCCCGTACCTTACAGAAAAGTGGTCTGCGCTGGCCGATCACCCACTGGTGGGCGAGGCCCGCAACGTCGGCATGATGGGCGCACTGGAGCTGACACCAGATAAATCCGCCCGCGCCCCGTTTGCATCCGAAGAAGGCACCGTTGGCCTGATCTGCCGCGAGTTCTGTTTTGCCAATGGCCTGATCATGCGCCATGTCGGCAACAAAATGATCATCTCGCCGCCGCTGGTAATCTCGAAATCCGAGATCGATGAACTAGCCGAAAAAGCGTGGAAATGCCTCGACCTGACATTGGCAGAAGCGAAAAACCAGGGCTTGATGAAAGCTGGGGCACGCTGAATGCGCAACACCGGATTCTTTTGGGATGAAAAATGCTTTTGGCACTCCGGTGGCAACTACGCCCTGACCGCCCCCGTTGGCGGTCTGGTGCAACCCTTGGCGGCTGGAGGCCTGCCAGAAAACCCCGAGACCAAACGTCGGTTGAAAAACCTGCTGGACGTAACAGGATTGGCCAGCGAAATGGATTGCTTGTCCGCCGCGCCCGCAAATTATACCGACCTGAACCGCATTCACCCCGCAAACTACCTTGAGGAATTCAAAGCCCTAAGCGATGGCGGCGGCGGTGAAATGGGCCTTCGCACGCCGTTCGGCGCAGGTGGATACGAAATCGCAGCGCTATCCGCAGGCCTCGTCAAAGGCGCGTTGCTGTCGGTGCTGAAGGGTCAACACGACAACGGCTACGCTTTGTCACGTCCACCTGGTCACCATTGCCTGCCCGACTGGTCAAACGGCTTTTGCCTGCTGGCCAACATCGCCATCGCAATCGAGGCCGCCAAAGCCGAAGGCCTCGCCCCGCGCGTTGCCGT
>DFBD01000149.1:8892-9269 GCA_002367255.1 Rhodobacterales bacterium UBA3089
GTGCTAACCATCAGCCTACACCAGGAACGCAACTACCCGCCGGACACGGGCGCCGTGGCGGACCGTGGCAAAGACGCGGGTTTTGGCCATAATATCAACGTGCCCCTGCCACCCGGCGCCGGGCACGCGGCCTATATCTATGCGATGGAACGGATCGTAACCCCTGCCCTCGAAGCCTACCAACCAGACGTAATCTTGGTCGCGTGCGGTTTCGATGCATCCGGCGTAGACCCCCTGTCACGCATGCTTTGCAGCGCCGAGACCTACCGCCTGATGACCCGTCAACTGCTGCAAGCCGCCGACAAGCTATGCAACGGCAAGCTGGTCATGGCACACGAGGGCGGATATTCCGAAGTCCACGTCCCTTTCTGCGGCCA
>DFBD01000026.1:0-7893 GCA_002367255.1 Rhodobacterales bacterium UBA3089
TCCAGATTTTTCAGGCGTGTGATCGACTTTGAAATAGTCTGCCAGTTTGTCAGCGTGCCACCCAACCAGCGGTGGTTCATGTAGTACTGTGCAGAACGCTCGGCTGCATCAGCAATGCCTTTTTGCGCCTGGCGTTTTGTACCAACGTACAAAATGCGACCGCCTTTGGCGGAAACAGCTTGAACAGCTGCAAGTGCTGCGTCGAGCATCGGAACAGTCTGTGTAAGATCCAGAATGTGGATGCCATTGCGCGAGCCGTAAATGTAACGGTCCATGCGGGGATTCCAGCGGTGTGTCTGGTGACCGAAGTGAACGCCTGCTTCAAGCAATTGGCGCAATGTGAACTCGGGTAGAGCCATTGTAGTATACCTTTCCGGTTTAGCCTCAGCAGGGAGAAGGCGCCAATACTGGCCCCAACCGGTGGACGCTTAAGGATTTCTCCCCCAAGTGCCGCAACCCCGCCTGTGGATTTATAGTGAGCGCCAAATAGCTGACCCGGTTAAGGATTGCAACCCCTAGATCATGCACATTCACCTCGCAAAACGAGGCCTCCTTATATCGGAACAACCCTCCCGCCCTTCGGTTGGGCCAAGCCTCGCTTCGCTCGGCGGTGGTTCTGAAATTCAGGGGATTGCAACACACCATATATGCCTTAAGACAGTATAAGCTATGTAATTGGGTAAGGACTATGGAATGCCGGATACTTCACCACTGCCCGTGCTTTGCATAGGCTCTGCCCTTTGGGATATTATAGCCAGTGCCAGTTGCGAAATGCAGCCCGGAAACGATGTAGCCGGAATCATTCGTCGTCGCCCTGGCGGGGTAGCTCTGAACATAGCGTTGGCATTGGTTCAACGTGGTCAGCCAGCCGCATTGTTAACAACAATCGGGAACGATTCGCAGGGCGACGAGTTGGTCGTTAAGCTGGAGGCAGCAGGCGTCGACTGTCAATATGTTACGCGAATAGATGACCCAACCGACAATTATCTAGCTATCGAGACCACATCCGGTGAGGTTTTCGGCGCCATTGCCGATTGTGCATCGTTAGAAAAAGCCGGAGACATTATACTTTCCCCCGTCCGCGATGGCCGCTTAGGAACAGCACAGAGCCCGTGGCAAGGGGCTGTTGTGATCGATGGAAATCTACCCGTCTCTACGCTGGAATCAATTGCGGAAAACCAAGATTTTGATGCGGCGCACCTGTCGTTTGTGCCAGCTAGTCCTGGCAAGGCGGAGCGCATGCGTGCCGCCCTACAATCGCAATCCGCAACGCTGTTCGTTAACAAGATTGAAGCTGAAACCCTGTGTAAGCGCACCCTAACCGACAGCAGCGAAGCCTGCGAGGCGCTCTGTCAGCTAGGAGCGCACAGGGCTATTGTTACGGACGGCCCGAACGAGAGCGCGCTTTGCGATGAAAATGGTGTGATCTCTGTCACCCCGCCGAAAGTCGAGGCGAAAACCACCACAGGTGCTGGCGATGTATTCCTTGCGACGTTCGTAGGTGCGGAAATAGCATCGACATTGGGATTGCGTGAAATTATGGAAGCGGCGGTCAAGGCTGCGGCCGAGCATGTAATGAAAGACACACAATGAAACTACCCATCTCCTTTTCGCCCGAAATAATGGCTGCTATGGCTGCCAACACCCCGATTGTGGCGTTAGAATCCACCATTATTACGCACGGAATGCCCTACCCGCAAAACGTTGAAACAGCACGAATGATCGAGTCGGAAATCCGTAGCCAAGGTGTTGCACCTGCAACAATTGCGATCATGGATGGTTCCATCCACATCGGCCTATCTGACGAGCGTTTGGAGGATTTGGCGCAAAGCACCGATGTTCTGAAACTTTCCCGTGCTGATCTTGCGTTTGCAGTTGCCAACGGAAAAACCGGCGCAACGACGGTAGCGGCAACAATGATCTGCGCCCATCTTGCTGGCATTCAGGTTTTCGCCACAGGCGGTATCGGTGGCGTGCATCGCGGCGCAGAAAAAACGTTCGACATTTCAGCAGACCTTGAAGAGTTGGCAAAAACGCCAGTGATTGTGGTTGGTGCGGGCGCGAAAGCAATTCTTGACCTTCCTAAAACCCTCGAAATACTCGAAACACGCGGCGTTCCGGTCGTGACATATCAGCAAAACAACTTCCCGGCGTTCTGGTCGCGATCCTCGGGTCTGGCATCTCCGTTACGTGCCGATACGGCTGACGAAATTGCAGCAGCGTATTCTATGCGCGAAACGCTTGATCTGGATGGCGGGATGTTTGTCGCTAACCCGATCCCTGCCGCTGATGAAATCCCAAGCGCGGAGATGGCCCCAGTTATCGAACAGGCCATTGACGAAGCCACAGCACAAGGTATTGCCGCCAAATCAGTTACACCGTTTCTTTTGCAACGGATATTTGAACTAACCGAGGGGCGCTCCCTTACGTGCAATATCGCGCTTGTTAAAAACAACGCGCAGCTTGCCACGCAGATAGCAAAAGCACTTAAATCGTAAAGGGTTATTGTTCTTGTTAACGAAATTACCTAAATATCGTTAACAAGAACGAGGGAACACATGGCGCGTAAAAAGAAATTCACCAAAAAGATTACCCCGAAACCATCGCTAATGCAGCGATTGCGGAGTAACTTTCTGACGGGTCTTGTTATCGTCGCCCCTGTGGTGATTACGGTTTACCTGATCTGGACCGTGGTAACCTTTATTGATGCGCGTTTCGTGCCCTTGGTACCTGCCACTTACAACCCGAGCACGTATTTGGGCAAAGATATACCCGGTTTTGGCGTGGTAATTTTTCTGATTTCAACAGCTATTATAGGATCGCTAACTAAAGGTTTATTTGGCCGTCAGTTGATCCGAATTTGGGAAGGCCTAATTGATCGCACTCCGGTGGTGCGTTCCGTCTATAGTGGTCTCAAACAAATTGTCGAGACGGTCCTTAGCCAATCCAACGCCAACTTCCAAAATGCTTGCATGATTGAATACCCGCGCAAAGGTGTCTGGGGCATCGCGTTTATTTCAACGGCCTCCAAGGGGGAGGTTTTGCAAAAGACGGGCGAGGACGAAATGCTGTCGGTGTTCTTGCCAACCACGCCAAACCCTACCTCAGGTTTTCTACTTTTTGTTCCGCGCAAGGATGTTATTATTCTGGATATGACTGTTGAAGACGCCGCTAAACTGGTGGTCTCGGCTGGTCTGGTTATGCCACCAACCAAAGAAGAAATCGCAGCCGGTATCAAACCCGCCCCTGTAAAACGATCGTGACGCCAATGCTTGCGGCTGGCACTACGGGTTTTCTAACATCATTTGCATTGATCCTCGCCATCGGTGCGCAGAACGCCTTTGTCCTGAAGCAAGGCATATTGCGAAGCCACGTATTCTGGGTGTGCCTAACCTGCGCCGTATCAGACGCAATACTTATTACAGCCGGAGTTGCCGGGTTTGGGATCATAGTCACACAATTCCCCTCCCTTCCCAGAATTATGAGCCTTGGTGGCGCAGCCTTTCTGATTATCTACGGAATCACCCGTTTTATCGCCGCCTACAAGGGCGGCGACCAAATGGCCCTGTCTTCAAAACAAACCGCGCTTGGCGCAACAATCATGATATGTCTCGCGCTTACATGGTTGAACCCGCATGTCTATCTGGACACGCTGGGGCTGGTCGGGGCCGTTTCAACACAGTTCACCGAACAAGCACAAAAGGTTGCGTTTGGCATCGGAGCGGTTGCGGCCTCTTTCGTGTTTTTCTTCTCGTTAGGCTACGGTGCGCGCTTATTGGCGCCGATTATGCAGACGCCCCGCACGTGGCGAATTCTTGATGTGCTGATCGGGTTGCTAATGTGGTATCTGGCCTACGGGTTGCTAACCAGTTGAATGCGAACCGGATTACTTCACGATTCGCGCACTTAGTAACGATTCGTATGAAAATTATTCTTTTAGCTAATAATCGTACGTAAAAGCCGCCGGGGCGAAATATGAGGCTCACCTTACATACATATCCGCCTCAAACCCGTGTCATTTTTAGCACAACTTAATGTTTGAATCGCATTCCTGACTGTAACTACACACATTCAAACAATTTTTTCGAAGTTTTACCTTGGCAGCGCGGGTTCCCGTGCTTATGTTTAAGTTACTGCTCGATAGGTTTCTGCCTGTATGAAACCTGCCTCAATAACTTGCGCCCTCCTTGTGAGGGCGTTTTTTTTGATTAATGCAGCGATGTAACCCACAAAATCACGGCGTCTTCCTGACTGACCGAGATCACGTTATGTCCCATCGCGGCGTCATAATACGCGTTGTCACCACGGGCCATTTCGACGGGCTCGTAGAATTCCGTGTAAAATGAAATAGTACCGGACAGCACGTACATGAACTCTTCACCATCATGGCGCACCCAACCGTCGAATTCGTCAATTGAACGCGCGCGTACGATGGCGCGGTAAGGCATCATCTGTTTTTGTGATAAATCTGTCGCCAACATTTCGTGTTCGTAGGTGGCCGTAATCAGCGGCTTCCCCGCCTGGGATTTGGTGATCGAGCGTCGCGCCAACACCTTATCACCGCGCGGAGCTGTAAAAAGCTGTGGAATCGAAATACCCATACCAGACGCAAGCTTGCGAACCGCCTCGAATGTTGGAGACATCTGCCCGTTCTCGATTTTTGACAAGGTGGATCGCGCCAAGCCGACCTGTTGTGCGGCTTGTTCCAAGGTCCAGCCACGGGCCTTACGCAACTCGCGCACTCTTTCGCCCAGGTTCAAGGGCGTGGCTTGTTCGCCCTCCCTGCCCTCACGCGCGATTTTCAATACACTTGGTTTGGCATCTTGCATCGACTTATCCTATGCTTACCGTTAACTAGTTCTACGCGACGTTTTGCTTTGGACGCAAGGCGCGAAACCTGATGGAGCCGTTAATGACAACGTTAGACATTATATCCGATCCGATCTGTCCATGGTGCTACATAGGTAAGGCCAAACTGGACCGTGCGTTAGAGGCGGCATCTGACCATCCATTTGAAATTCAGTGGCGCCCCTTTCAACTGAACCCCGACATGCCAGCCGAGGGGATGGACCGCCGTGAATATCTGGAATGGAAATTCGGTGGCCGCGAAGGTGCTGTCAAAGTTTATAGCGAGATTGCAAAAACAGCCGAAGCCGCAGGGCTGGACATTGCATTTGAAAAGATCAAACGGACACCGAATACGCTGAACGCGCACCGCCTGATCCGTTGGGCGCACGTGGAAGAAAAGCAATCGCAAGTCGTTTCGCAACTGTTCAAACGCTATTTCCGCGAGGGGCAAGACATTTCGAACATTGATGTTCTGGTTGATATCGCGACAACCGTCGGTATGGATGGTGACCTGGTCCGCCGCCTTCTGGATGGCGACTCGGATCTGGCCGAGACCATCGCCGAAGACAAGAAAGCCCGCGAGATGGGTGTTCAAGGTGTCCCTTGCTTTATCATCGGTGCCAGTTACGCAGTCCAAGGTGCGCAGAACACCGATACCTGGGCCAATATCATCGAAGAGATTGTCGAAAAATCCAAGGTTTAGTCTGCCAGTTTCGTTTGCCGCGCTGCCCGCAATTGTGCAAAATCATCGCCAGCGTGATAGCTGGAACGCGTAAGCGGTGTAGCCGAAACCATTAAGAAACCTTTACCATAGGCAGCCTTCTCGTAAGATTTGAACTCGTCAGGGTCAACGAACCGTTCCACCACATGATGCTTGGGTGTTGGCTGCAAATATTGACCAATGGTTAAGAAATCCACGTCGGCGGCGCGCATGTCATCCATGACCTGCAAAACGCCTTGACGGTCTTCGCCCAAGCCGACCATGATGCCTGATTTTGTGAACATGCTTGGGTCGAGTTCTTTAACCCTTTGCAGTAATCGAAGCGACGCAAAGTACCGCGCACCTGGGCGAACCACCGGATAAAGACCGGGTACGGTTTCAAGGTTATGGTTAAACACATCTGGACGTGCCTCGACCACTACTTCAACAGCCTCGGGTCCACATTTCAAGAAGTCGGGGGTTAATACTTCGATAGTTGTATCAGGTGCTTTCCGACGGATGGCGCGAATTGTTTGCGCGATATGCTCGGCCCCGCCATCCTCAAGATCATCCCGATCAACAGAGGTGATAACCACATGTTTCAGCCCCAGCTTTTCAACGGCAACCGCCACACGGGCTGGTTCGAACATATCTAGTGCATCCGGGCGCCCAGTCGCGATGTTGCAAAATGAACAACCGCGCGTACAAATCTCGCCCATGATCATCATCGTGGCGTGGCCTTGCGACCAGCATTCGCCAACATTCGGGCAACTTGCTTCTTCGCAAACTGTTGCCAGATTATTATCCTTTAGAATATCGCGCGTCGCCTTATACCCAGCCGAAACCGGTGCCTTCACCCTGATCCAGCTAGGTTTACGCAAAATCGGCGTATCCGCCTTATGTGCCTTTTCGGGATGGCGTTGCGCCTTATCTTTAAGATCACGCGTGGACATGTGGCCTCCGTTCATTCTGATATACGGGATTTATCGAATAATCCGGCGATTGTCTTCACCAATCGACAAAAGCATAGCTGAAATGTCAGTGATGCATGGCGTCGGCGCAATTATATGGTTAAGCTGCAAACATGCGTAACAGACAATCAAACCGCCACCGCGTAAGCACCTTTCAAGAATACCTTAAACAAATCGTTTACGGGGGAAATGACGGTATTGTCACAACATTTGCCATTGTAGCGGGCTTTGCGGGCGCAGGCGCAGACGGAGCCGCGCAGATCGGGGCTGTTGCAGTATTACTGTTTGGTATTGCAAATCTGTTGGCCGATGCGACAGCGATGGGGTTGGGTGAATTCCTGTCAGCCAGATCACAGCAAGATGTTTACAATGCCACCCACGAGAGCGAGATTAGCGCGATATCAAGAAACCCCGACGAGGGAAGATCTGCGATGATGTCAAATTTGGCATCGCGCGGTGTTAGTGATCAAGATGCCGCGCAGTTAACGGATGTGATGCTACGTAATCCCGATTTCATGGCCGATTTCAGGATGCAGTACGAATTGGGAATGCCAAACCCATCCTCCAGTTCAGCGACAATGAACGGTTTGTTTACATTTGGCGCATTCTTGATCTGGGGGGCTGTGCCACTTATCCCTTATTTCTTATTCGCACCAACGCAGTCCACGTTCTGTATATCCGTGAGTGCCGCCCTCGCCGCGCTAACCAGTTTGGGATTGCTTCGCTGGAAAGTCACCAACGAATCCATGCTCAGGTGCGTTGGTGAAACGGTATTGGTAGGCGGCATTTGTGCCTTAGTGGCGTTCGGGGTCGGCATGATATTCCGCTAACCCCGAAAGGGGTTTATTGATCGAGCTTGCGCAAACGGCGTATCAGACTGGATGTATCCCAACGGTTTCCGCCCATGTTTTGCACATCTTTATAGAACTGATCAATTTGCGCCGTCACGGGTAGGGATGCGCCGTTATTGTTTGCCTCCGCCAGACAAATCCCCAAATCTTTGCGCATCCAGTCAACGGCAAACCCGAACTCGAATTCGTCATCCAGCATGGTGTGTCCACGATTCTCCATCTGCCAGCTACCAGCTGCGCCCTTCGAGATCACATCAACCACCGCTTTGCCATCTAGGCCAGCTTTCTGCGCGAAGTGCATACCTTCGGACAGGCCTTGCAGCAGGCCGGCAATGCATATTTGGTTAACCATTTTTGTTAACTGGCCAGCACCACTTTCGCCCATCAGCAAACAAGATTTAGCAAACGTATTAATAAGCGGTTCAACACGGCCATAAGGTGCCGTGTCACCGCCACACATGACTGTAAGAACACCGTTTTCAGCACCGGCTTGCCCACCAGACACAGGCGCGTCAATGAAGTC
>DFBD01000026.1:7968-17815 GCA_002367255.1 Rhodobacterales bacterium UBA3089
GCCGTTGTGTGATCCACGAACACTGTCCCTGCGGCCATTACGCCGAACGCGCCTCCCTCTCCCACTGTGATACTACGCAGATCGTCATCGTTACCAACGCAGGCGAAAACCACCTCGGCACCACTTGCGGCTTCTGCTGGAGTCGCGGCGAATGCACCACCATGTTCTGCCGCCCACTTTTCAGCTTTGGCAGTTGTGCGATTATATACCGTCACGTCGTAACCGGCGGCTTGCAGGTGTCCAGCCATTGGGTAACCCATTACGCCCAGACCAAGAAATGAAATTTTAGTCATGATTCCTCCGATAAATTTTCAACAGTGCGTTGTTATGTTTTTTGTGGCCTGCTATCCACGCAGGGTCAAGGGCTTGTAGGGGAAAACCGGATGATTACAATATTCCGATGGATGATGTGGATATTAACCACAGCCTTCGCCTTTATATTGCTTGTCGGTGGTGGCGCGTATTACCTCGCGTCGCGGTCCATTCCTGATTACGACGCAGATCACGTAGTGCGTGGTCTTAGCGGGCCTGTAGAAATCGTCCGTGACACTCACGCCATCCCGCATATTTTCGCAACAAACGATGCCGATGTAATGTTTGGGCTTGGTTTCAGCCACGCGCAGGACCGGTTATGGCAGATGACGTTGATGCGCCGTTACGTACAGGGTCGCATGGCAGAGATGTTCGGTGCCGATGCTCTGCCTGTCGATGAATACATGCGGGCCCTTGATCTATATAACATCTCGCAAAAAGCGGTATCGCATCAAACGCCTGAAACCATCATGATGTTAGAGGCATATTCCGCAGGCGTAAACGCATGGATCAGCGCCGTTGGAACCGAAGCATTGGGCCGTGGGGCGCCGCAGTTTTTTATCGTACCAAATCAGATCGCACCATGGCAACCAGCGGATTCTATTGCTCTGACAAAGCTGATGGCCTTGCAGCTGTCCGACCACGCCAGCCGCGAGGTCTTGCGTGCCCGTCTGTCACTCGCATTACCCAAAGAGCGTGTTGCTGATATTTTTCCGGATTCCGGTGGCGAGGCCGTCATGGCCGTACCCGATTTCGCCAACTTGATTCCAGACACTCCGGCGCAGTTCGCTGCTGCTGACGGTTTCTTCCTTGACCCGATAAAACCGATTGATTTTGCGGGGGCATCCAATGCATGGGCAGCACTTGGCACCCGATCGGCAAGCGGCAGCACCCTTCTGGCCACCGATCCGCATCTACCATTATACGCGCCGGGGGTCTGGATGATTGCCAGACTGGAGTTTTCTGACGGTGGCGCGATTGGTGGCACCATCCCCGGTATCCCGAGCATCCTGATTGGCAGAAATGCCGACTTGGGTTGGGGGGTTACGGCCAGTTATCTGGATGATCAAGATATCGTTGTCGAAAAGCTAAACCCGCAAAATTCAGATGAATACCTGACTGAGGACGGCTATGTCGCATTTGAAACCCGTGACGTGCTGATAGGCATAAAAGACGACGTTTCCGTCTCGCGACACCTACGGTGGAGCCAGAACGGGCCGGTATTACCCTTACACCGCTTGAATCTAGCGGCGGTCACACCTGCGGGGCATGTCGCGACCATGTCTTGGACCGCGCTTGAAGCAAACGACCAGTCTATTGACGCGTTTATGAACATTATGCGTCGCCATAACGTCGATGATGCGGTGCTTGAGATTAGCAAAATCGTTTCACCCTCCAATAACCTCACACTAGCAGACAAAGACAACATCGTTCAGGTTTCCAGCGGCCGCATGCCTGCCCGCCATCCTGATCACCCGACACAGGGGCAAATGCCATCCCCGGGCTGGGACAGGACTAGTGTTTGGGAAGGCGTTTTTCCATTCGAGGCGAACCCCTACATTAAAAACCCCGATAGTGGAATTGTAGTGAATACGAATAACAAGGTGATCGAACGGCCCTTCCCGCTTCATTTCAGTTACGAATGGGGTGATACACAACGAATCGTGCGCGCGACCTCGCTACTAAATGCACGGGAGTTTCACACGCTAAGCAGTTTTGTAGAAATTCAGACGGACACAATTTCTATCACCGCGCGTAATCTTCTCCCCCTGATTGCCCGTGATTTATGGTGGACAGGTCAACCAGCCGCCACCGACACTTTCGCGCGCCGCCGCCAAGAAGCTTTGGAACTTCTCGCCAACTGGAATGGCGAGATGGGCGAGCATGACCCGGAACCATTGATCTACGCCGCATGGATCAAAACCTTGCAAAAACGCCTGATAGTGGACGAGCTTGGAAATCTGTCAAATGAGTTAACCCGCGTAAAGCCAGACTTTATTGAGGCCGTATTTCGCAACGAAAATGGTGCAGGCGCTTGGTGCGACATCCAACAAACCACGCCCGTTGAGACGTGCCAACAAATGGCCGAGGTATCCTTGGACGAAGCCTTGCTACGCCTAGAAGAAACCTACGGCACAAACATAACCCGCTGGCGTTGGGGTACAGCCCATCAAGCGTTGCACACAGCGCAGGTGCTGGGTCGTATCCCGGTGGTGTCATGGTTCGCTAATATCCGACAGGAAACACCGGGGGGCGATAACACATTGCTGCGCGGGGCCACACGCGGAACCGGCAGCGCGCCGTTCACCAATATACATGGCAGCGGGTTCAGGGCGGTTTACGATTTCTCTGATTTGGATAGTTCTGTGATGATTATCGCGACAGGGCAATCCGGCCACCTGTTTTCTCCCCATTACGATGATCTGGCGGCGCTGTGGCGACGGGGGGAATATATCCCTATGTCGCTCGACCCCGAAGTGGCGCGTGGTGGGGCCGTCGGGATTACCCGGCTGACCTCATCACGTTAATCGGCAAATGCTTTTTCGATAACGAACTGGCCGGGTTCAGAGTTAGAGCCCTCGGTCATGCCTGCATCTTCGCATATCTGCTTATGCTCTTTAAGCATTGCCATAGATCCACAAATCATAACACGATCTGTCTCTGGCGTCAGCGGCGCGCCAGTTACTTCTTCAAAAACGCCATTGCGAAGGCAATCCGTCATACGGCCCATTCGTTCGCTTTTTTCGCGGGTTGTTGTCGGGAAATACGTTAGTTTGTCACCGACGACCTCCTGCAACAACTCGTCCGAATTGATTTCGGCAATCAGCGCTTTGCCATAATCCAGCTCTTTAACGTCGCGGCAGGTTTGCGTCAGAATAACTTCATCGAATTTCTCATATGTCTCGGGGTCTCGAATAGTGCTCGCGAACGGCGCAATGCCTGTTCCTGTAGAAAACATAATCAAGCGTTTACCCGGGAGTAACGCGTCATGTACCAAAGTGCCGACGGGCTTGGGCCGCATTACGATTTCGTCGCCAACCTTTATGTGTTGCAACTTCGACGTTAACGGGCCGTCTGGCACCTTGATCGAGTAAAACTCCAGCTCTTCAGCCCAATTTGGCGAGGCTATCGAATAGGCCCGCAACAACGGTTTGTCGCCATTCGCCAACCCGATCATGGCAAACTCACCTGAACGAAAACGGAAAGAATCCGGTCGCTTACACGTAAAACTAAAGGTTTTATCTGTGTAATGCTTAACCGAAGTCACCTTCAAAAAAGCCATCCCGCGATATGCTTTTGGTAGTTCGTCTGACATAAGTATCCCTCAATCTACGTTTGCACGTCGTATAACGGCGCATTTAGGCGGAATATACCCCCCTTTTTATGCACCTCCGTTGACCTCGATCAAATTCCGGTTTATTGACCATCTTTATGAAAGGGCAGCAATACGGTTGCCCGCGCCGCGCTGATTTATGCGGCCATTTTAATCGCCGCAACAGACGGATAAACATGACTTCTTTTAACGATCTCGGGTTAGACCCGAAAGTTCTACAAGCCGTAGCTGAAACAGGTTACGAAACCCCTACCCCTATTCAGGCCGAAGCCATTCCACACGCACTGCAAGGCAAAGACGTCTTGGGGATCGCGCAAACTGGAACCGGTAAAACCGCATCTTTCACGCTACCGATGATCACAATGCTGGCCAAAGGCCGCGCACGGGCGCGTATGCCGCGCTCGCTGGTGCTTTGTCCGACACGTGAATTGGCCGCGCAGGTTGCCGAAAACTTCGAAACCTACGCAAAGCACATGAAGCTGTCGATGGCACTGCTTATCGGTGGTGTCAGCTTCAAAGATCAGGATCGCCTTATTGACCGTGGCGTTGACGTTCTAATCGCCACCCCTGGCCGTCTGCTGGACCATTTCGAGCGTGGCAAACTGATGTTGAACGGCGTGCAGATCATGGTGGTCGACGAGGCTGACCGGATGCTCGACATGGGGTTCATCCCCGACATCGAGCGTATCTTCAAGCTAACACCATTCACACGCCAAACGCTGTTTTTCTCTGCCACTATGGCACCTGAAATCACCCGCATTACGACAGAGTTCTTGCACAATCCCGTTCGTGTCGAAGTCGCGCGTCAGGCAACCACATCCGAAACGATCACACAGGGCGTTTGCATGCACACGCCTTCGCGCAAGGATCGCGCACCAAAAGAAAAACGTGACCTACTACGTGCATTAATCGAAGGCGAAGGCGAAAGCCTGACAAACGCCATCATCTTTTGCAATCGTAAGCGAGATGTCGACATTGTTGCCAAGTCGTTAAAAAAACATGGTTTGGACGCATCCCCACTGCATGGTGATCTCGACCAATCTCTCCGGATGAAAATCCTTAATGGATTTCGTGATGGGGAGTTGAAATTGCTGGTTGCATCAGATGTTGCCGCCCGTGGCCTCGATATTCCGAATGTTAGCCACGTGTTCAACTTCGACGTCCCGATCCATTCGGAGGATTACGTCCACCGCATCGGTCGTACAGGCCGCGCAGGGCGCGAAGGCAAAGCGATTACACTTTGTTTACCTTTTGAGGAAAAGTACCTTTCCAGTATTGAAGATTTGGTTAAGAAGGCAATTCCACGTATTGATAGCCCGCTGAAAAGTGCGGCTAAAGCTCCGAAAACGGAAGAAAAACCAGCGCGTCAAAGCCGCGCCAAGCGGAATGCGGACAATCCAAAACCTGCCGAAACGCCGGAAGAAAAACCGGCTCAGGCCCCCAAAGTTGAAACCCCGAAGCCGGCACTGCGTGAGAGCAACAAAAATGCCGACAATAACCGCCGTCCACAGCGCGGGCGCGGTCGTGGGCGCGACAACGGACCAGCGATCATCGGTATGGGGGACCATATGCCGGCCTTTATGACGCGGGATCTTCGCGCCCTACAAGCAGCGGCGACACCTAAGGAGGTTGAAGAAGAAGAGGCCCCCGATGTTGTCGAGGAAACGGTCGAAGTAACTGCCGAAGTGGTTAGTGTGGAAACGCCTGCTGAAGAAGCGCCAAAGAAACCACGCCGTCGTCGCGCCCCTAAGAAGAAGGTTGAAGAAACCGTTGAGGCCGAGGATCAGAAAGAAGAAATACCCGTTGCCACTGAGGAAACACCTGTTACCGAGGAAGTGGCTGAAGAAAAGCCAGCCAGGAAGCCTCGGAAACGTCGGGTTGTTAAGAAAAAAGAAGAGTCGACCACCGAGGAAGCTCCTGCGGTCGAACCTAAAGCTGAATAAAAGCTTAACGCTAGAAACAAAAAGGGCCTCGCATTAATCGCGAGGCCCTTTTCCGTTCAAGTTAGGTTTATTCAGCGACCAAACGGTTAATCAAAACGGTACAAACCGGTTTTTTCCCAACGATGTCTTTGCACACATGGTTAGACGTCCGCCCAACCAGCGTCTCGACACCTTCGTCACTGTCCAGCGTCTTCCGGTTGGCCGTCGCCAAGGCTTTATCGATGGCCTCTTCCAGCTGCCCGTCTATACCACCTGATACGCGTGGGTCGTTCGGCAGACCAATTGTTTCCACCCAAACCCCGTCAATCATCGAGCCGTCTTCTTCAAGTACCAGCGACACAACTACATGCCCGCGCAATGCCAATTGGATGCGCTCACGCACGATCCCGTCGAGTGCCCCGATCAGCTGTTTGCCGTCAAGATAGGTGCGACCGGTTTCAATATGATCAACGACTTTTGGCTTGTTGGTTAAATCCAGCATCGTCCCGTTTGGTACGATAACCGCGTTGTTACCATGCGATTGCACCAGTTCAGCATGCTCACGCAAATGGCGATACTGCCCGTGCATCGGTATAACCACATCGGCCTTCATCAACGCATGCATCTGCTCCAAATCAGGGCGATTAGCGTGGCCAGAAACGTGATAGCGACCATCGCTGTCATCAATAACCGTCACGCCCTTTTCAGCCATTTGGTTCAGGATGTAAGACACAGAGGTTTCATTCCCTGGAATGGTTTTGGAGGAAAACAGGAACGTATCCCCGTCTTTCAGCTCCAACCCACGGTATTTCCCGCGCGCCAAACCTGCCGTCGCTGCACGGCGCTCACCTTGCGAACCGGTGGCCAAAACAAACATCTGACTGCGTGGAATACCTCCTGCGTCTTCAAGTTCGACGATGGGGGGGAAATCGGTCAATACACCTGTTGCGAAAGCCGTTTTTATCATCGTGTCCATTGCCCGTCCGACAACCACGACCGAGCGCCCC
Source organism: Rhodobacterales bacterium UBA3089 (assembly GCA_002367255.1). Lineage (GTDB taxonomy): Bacteria > Pseudomonadota > Alphaproteobacteria > Rhodobacterales > Rhodobacteraceae > NORP23. The sequence goes on from DFBD01000026.1 coordinate 14,544, forward strand.
TCATCCGTGGCAGCCTGCGCCAGAGTCTTCAACCGCGCGACGTTGGAACCGAAGGTTGTGGCAAAGACCATACCTTTGGCGGTCTTCATCAGCGCGTGGATATCCTTGGATATGTCTGCCTCGGATCGCCCAACTGCTTTGGAAAAGACATTGGTGGAATCGCAAATCAGCGCTTTAACGCCATTTTTGGCAATATCAGCCATCATGTCAGGATCAAACGGTTCGCCGACCAACGGAGTCGGGTCGGTTTTGAAGTCGCCCGAATGAACAAGACGACCCGCAGGCGTATCAATCACAAGGCCCGAAGCTTCGGGAATCGAATGCGCGATCGGCATGAACCCGACTTTGAACGGTCCGATATCAATCTGTGCAGGCCACGCGGGCACTACGTTAACCATGTCGGGGTTCTGACCTGCCCGCTCCATCTTGTTCGTCGCAATCGCTGCGGTGAATTTACGCGCGTATATTGGCGCTTGTAGTTGTGGGTACAACAAGCCAACGGCCCCGATGTGATCCTCGTGCGCATGCGTGATAATAACCCCGTCGAGGCGATCGGCCCGCGCAATAATATAGGACGCATCGGCCATAATCAGGTCTACACCTGGTGTGCTGTCCATGTCAGGGAACGTTACGCCGACATCCACAAGGATATAGCGTTCATTGTCTTTGGGACCGTATCCGTACAGATACATATTCATACCGATTTCACCGGCCCCACCAAGGGGAAGGTAGATCAAACGATCTTTATTACTCATTTAGTTCTTCTCTCTATTTAACTCAGCGATCAACACGAGCCCGTGGATCGTTAAATCTGTATTAATAATTTCAAGGGCTTTGCAGTCCTGCGCGAAAAGAGTGGACAATCCACCGGTTCCTACGACTTTCATTTCATGGCCACGTTCAGCGGCTATGCGCTTACATAGGCCCTCGATCAATGAAATGTAACCCCAGTAAATACCGGATTGCATGCAGCCGACCGTATCCGTACCAATAACCTTCTCCGGCTTGCTGACATCAATATGCGGCAATGCGGCCGCAACTTCATGCATCGCCCTTAACGAAAGATTAACACCCGGAGCAATTATGCCCCCCTCATACGCGCCGTCATGGCCCACCACATCAAAGTTTGTGGCCGTGCCAAAATCAACAACGATGACATTGCCGCCATACAGATCGTAAGCGGCAACGGTATTTGCAAGACGGTCAGGCCCGACGCCTGTGTGTGCGTCTACACGAACCGGCACGCCAAGTTCCACATCGTTACGGCGCACCACTATGGGGCGGCAATTGAAATACCTGTCGGAAAGAACCCGAAGATTGAAAACTACGCGCGGAACGGTCGAGCAGATGATGACTTCGTTAATGACACCTTTAATGTTTCCGTGATCCATTAACTTTCTTAACCAAACGAAATACTCATCCCCGGTACGGCGATAATCCGAAGAGCACCGCCACTCGGCAATGAATTCTTTACCATCATGAAGCGCGAACACCGCATTCGTATTTCCAACATCAATAGCAAGGAGCATTTAGCCCTCCGTTTCGAAAAATATCTCAGCTGCTGGTAAATGCAGCAATCCTTTCGAGGTTCTTAAGACAATTGCCCCAGTCTCGTCCACCGTTTCGAAGGTGCCCACCTCGGTTCGGTCCATTAACTTCGCGGTAATAACCTCGCCAAGACGCGTGGCGTGGTTCAGCCACTCATTGCGAATTGGCGTAAAACCATATTGTTGAAACTGTGTTTCCCAACGGTCGAACGCAGCAGCCAAAGGTGTTAGAAACTCTTCCGGTTCGATTTTGCTGCCTATGACTGATCGCAGGCTTATCGGCGCGAATGCCCCCTCTTCTACGAACGAAGGATCGGGTTCGTTAGCAAGGTTAACGCCGATACCGATACAGAGGTACATGCCAGACGCATCAAACCCGCTCTCCAACAGGATTCCCGCCAGTTTCCGGTTGTTAAGCAAAACATCGTTTGGCCACTTTAGCGAAAAAATATCTTCACGCCCGCATACCTCGACCAACGCCTCGCGAAGTGCCAATGCGGCGATAAAGGACCTCAAGGCGGCCTGTTCAGGTCCACATTCGGGCCGCATCAAAAGTGAAGCGGAAAAATTTCCCTCGCCGCTATCCCATGGTCGCCCGCGTCTTGCACGGCTTTGGGTTTGCTCTAGGGTCAAGAACCACTTCGGACCACACGCGCCATTGCCAGCTTGGCGGATAGCCTCGGCGTTGGTACTGTCGAGGGTTTGAAAGACCTCGCGATTAACACCTTCGGGCCAGTTGTCCATCTAGTTAAGCAACGTTGCAGCAGCCATTCCGGCAATGGTTTCAACACCGAACATGTTCACAATACCCAACACCATCGCGCCGGAAGACCCACCAAGGAAGACCCAGTGCAACGAAGACATCTTGCCGTTCAAAGCATCGCCCGCTTCGCCGAAGTACATCAGGAACACGATCCGCAGATAATAATATGCACCTATCACAGATGCTATCACGCCTGCGATTGCCAGCCATGTAAGACCGGCATTCACGGCTGCTGTCAGCACATAGAACTTGGCGAAGAACCCTACCAGCGGCGGTAGGCCCGCAAGGCTGAACATAAGCACAGCCAATGCAAACGCCCGTGCCGGGGCAACCCGAGAATACATGCTTAGGGATTTAATGTCGGTGATGGCTTGGCCGTCACGCTCCATATTCAATATAAACGCAAACACGCCGACGTTGGTGGTGACGTAAATCGCCATGTAAATAAGCAACGATTGCACACCCTCTTCGGAACCAGCAGCCAGCCCCATCAGGGCAAAACCCATATGCGCGATTGACGAATATGCCATCAGACGCTTGATGTCAGATTGCCCAATCGCAGCGATGGAGCCAAGGAATACAGATGCAAAGGACAGGAAGATCAATATCTGCTGCCAATCGGCAATCGCATTGCCAAAGGCATCGTGCAACAACCGCGCCATCATAGCTGCCGCTGCCATCTTGGGTGCCGTGGCAAAGAAACCGGTCACAGGTGTCGGTGATCCTTCGTAAACATCTGGCGTCCACATGTGGAAAGGTGCAGCCGAAACCTTGAAGGCCATACCGCTAACAAGGAACACCAAACCAAACAACAGGCCAAGAGACATGCCTTCGTCCGCCACCACAGTGGTGATCTGACTGAATACAGTTGTACCTGTATAGCCGTAAACCAGTGAAGCACCATATAGCAGAAGGCCGGACGACAACGCGCCAAGCACGAAGTACTTCAACCCCGCCTCGGT